>NZ_JAYGHP010000018.1 GCF_034932065.1 Crocosphaera sp. UHCC 0190 | reverse complement strand
AACCCCCTCCCTAGAACAAATGAAGGCTGAAACCCTAATCAGCACTAACCCCATTGCTGCATGGGCGGATCTTTGTTTGGTTGAAGTTCCTGACAACAACATCTATGTGGGGTCAGCCTCTAAATCCCTTGATTTCTTCTTGTATGCCAGTTATCACAGTTATTGCTTAGAAAACGGCTTTAAGCCACTTAATAATGGACGATTCTCAAAATTACTTCATGATTTATTAGTCAACCAACTCAAAATCAACACCAAAAGGGGGCGTGACAAAAAAGGGTCATATTTCACTAATTTAGGGATTCGATCTTCGTTTGACAGTGAAAAATTATTGATAACTAAAGAATACTCTGCCGATGAGGGTGATGAAGGTAAGGTGACAGTAGGGATGACGGTGGAAACCCCCATAGGTGATAGTGGTGAGGGTGATGAGGGTAAATTACATAATAAGAGTTTTCAAACCTTATCCCCCCCACCAGACCTTGTTAGTACGGATAAGCCAATTGATCCTGTTCTTATAGATAAGGCAAATGATTCTGTTATTACAGATAAGGCAAATGATTCTGTTATTACAGATAAGGCAAATGATTCTGTTATTACAGATAAGGCAAATGATTCTGTTATTACAGATAAGGCAAATAATTCTGTTATTACAGATAAGGCAAATGATTCTGTTATTACAGATAAGGCAAATAATTCTGTTATTACAGATAAGGCAAATGATTCTGTTATTACAGATAAGGCAAATGATTCTGTTATTACAGATAAGGCAAATAATTCTGTTATTACAGATAAGGCAAATGATTCTGTTATTACAGATAAGGCAAATAACACACCTGTTAGTGGTAATAGTGAAACTGTAATAAAAAATCAGGATGTCCCCTCACCACCGTCACCACCAACACCCACAAAGGTTTCAGCCGTCACCCCTACCGTCACCCCACCATCATCTGATGCTGTCGCACTCGCAAAGCGAGACCAAGACCTATGGAAAGCGTAGCCGTCAAACTCGCGCGCGATGAGGAGTTACTAGAATTCCTAGAATATCTGAGAAATCTTGATGCCCCTTTCAAGGTTGGCATAAAAGCAGTCCCCTAGGTTGCAGCTAAGGGGACATCTTCAAAAAACTAATCTATTAGGAGTTTAACTCATGAATGAAACCGTTACAGTCACCTATTCCCTAGAGGAAATGTTCTCTAGGCTAGAAAACAAAATAGATAGCAACCAAAGAGAGACAAACGAGAAGTTTAAGGAGCTATCCCAAAAGATTGATAAGCAATCAGAAGAAATAACGACTATAAAAGCTACTTTACAGGCACAACAGCCATTAATACAGAAAATACCAGATTTAGCCTAAAAAGTAGGGGAATTAAAGAACGGTCGCCAGTTTGTGATCATTACTATAACTGCCACTGTTAGCGGTGTCATTGGTTGGTTTATTCGAGGGGGAAACCTAAAACCTTAACCATTTTTTTGATACAGGGTGGCCACCCTGTATCAAAAAAAACTAAAATTTAGTTAGTCAGAAAAAAAAATCCTCAAACGAACTATACAAATGGCATTAAGACCAGACCAAATCAGGGATATACTCGCTCAAAAGGAACGAAAATTCCTTGAAGAACAACTCATTAACAAGGCTAAATCTTGTCGAATGAAGACCGATGGCCAGGGCTTAACCCCTTCAAAAATGGCATCTATAGCCATATCTCAAGTATTTGACAGTGAAGACCGGATTTCCCTAGCACAATCCCTCAAACAACAATTAGATGAACAACTTGAGGCGATTAATAACGGTGACTTATCCAGTGTTGAGGAAATATTGACAAGTCAGTTAAATGTTCTCAATGTTATGTTTATGGACTATTCCATCAAATTGAACGCCTTAATTCAAGATGGGTTCTTAGTACAAGAAAGTACCTCAGATCAGGTGGAGAAGTTAAGCCAGTTAGTCATCAAACTGCAAAACCAGTCAACGAAAACGGCTAGAACTTTAACCGATCTTAAAAAACCCCGTCAAACCACGTTCATCAAAAAATATGTCAATCAGCAATTGAACCAACTGGTGACGGACGGCAAGATCCCCTCATCTCAATCGTTAGGAGAAGCGAAAAATGCCTCGATGGACAAAATCAGCAAAAAAATGCCAAAGCGAGTTAATCAAACAGTGGAAACCTTGGAATCATAGTACCGGGCCTCGCACCTCAGAAGGAAAACAAATATCTTCTCAAAATGCACGGAAATACGATAAAGAAATTCAAGCTCTCTTAAACTATGCCAAACAAACAAAGACTACCCTCAAGAAATTAAACGAGGAATTGATGGGGAAACTTCACGAGTATGGGCAACTAACCGACGACGATGATGATTGGTTTTTTAGTTGATATCGAGGTTTTATTTATCACAGAAAACGTGGCCAATTTTACCCTGTTTGTTAGTTGATAAAAGCCCTCGTATTTATCCCATCTTATCTTTGGCAAAATTCCCTGATGATTTCGTCAGCTTGATCGGTTTTTAAATGAGAATAATTAAAGCTCTGTTTTTGTCCATTGATACGACGTTTTGGGGGATGTTTCTTTTCAAGTTCTACAAATCTGTCCTTAATCCACATTGCCTGGGGGATTAAGTTTTTAATTAATTCCCGTTTCCCGAATTTCTCAGTTAACGGGAGAGCTAACAATCTATCTAAGTCTTTATCGGCGATCGCCTTTTTTAACTCTACCTCGGAAAGCTTGAATTTTTGTCCTTTGCTTTTTTTTGCCAACTCAACGTCATCACCCTCAATCCCTGTATCTGGGGGGCTTTCAGGGTTTTCTTTCGTCTCAGGTTCGGGGGACTCCTCAGATATTGCCTCTATAACGGGCTTATCTTCTGGGATGATGGTTTTATCCTGAATCTCGTTTGAAGTGGTTTCTAGCTTATCCTGAGAGGGGTGAGTTTCACTGTTATTTAGTACACTTGTCTTATTGTCCTCATTTTCAAGGGTATTTAGTGGCATTGGGGGATTATCATGAATTTTTGAGCTAATAATCTCATCCTCAAGCTTTTTTAGCCTCTCCAATACCTCCCCAATAATAGGAGAATCAGCGATCGCCTTACCCAAGTCTACCTGACTGTTTTGCTTAGTTAGGTTAGCTTGGTTAGGTAGGTTAGTATTTGTTAGGTAAGCATCAATTAACTCGTTGATCACATCATTGATAGTCCTCCCCTCACCCCTGACCTTGTTCTTAAACCGATCCCGTTTGTCGGGGTCAATCATCACGTTTAACTGGGTTCCTATGGTTGGCATCTTCTTAACTCCTAAGTATGGATCAGGATTGCTGAGATTTTCAGGATTAGCAGGATTAAGTTATTAGTTTCCCAATAGTTTCTCATCCTGTTTATCCTTTAATCTTGAGAATCTTGGTATTATCTAGGTTAACCTATAAAGGTTAGGTTGTGTAGGGGACGGGTTGACCTATCCCCAAGCATCGGTTTAACGGATGGTTAGACTATATTCGTCTGAATCCGAGAGGAAAGCCCAGTCAATGTCAGGGTTGTCCTTAATGGCTTTTTTAATCTCAGTCAGGCGCGGTGTTACCTCGACTTTCTTAAACTGGTCAGGTAATGCCTCGACTTCACAGTTAAGACAGACACGGGGTGGTTTACGTCTCAGGGATAATTTAGCGGTGGTTCCTTCAATCTTGGTTTTATTGGCCTTGGTCATGTGGTCAATTAAATAACCCCTTAACTTATCCGCTTGGTTTTGTGCCTGAGTAGCTAAGTCTCTTAACCGTCTATATTCTTGTTTCCTGGCCTCGGATAAGGACTCAAGATATCTGATGTAACCAGCAACAGCGATCGCCTTATCCTCAAACTTTCCTGAAGCTTCTAGCCATTTGGTAAAAGCAGCTTCTATCTGCTGTCCTCTTTCCCCCTCGGTCAATTCGTCACATTCTTGTATCTCTGAGATCCGGTTTTCTAGGGCTTCGATGTCTTGGGACAATTCCCACAGTTTAGATGTTGTCATGATGTTAGTTAGGTTTGGTTAGATAGGTTATGTTAGGGAGTGTAGGGACTCCCTAGATTGATTAAGCTTGTTGCGCTTTACGTTTTAGCCAATCTTCACGAGATATCTCCCCTTTTATCGGTTTATTCGAGCTAGATTGCTTAGGCTTATCTTTTCTCCACAAATCACGTCCTAAGCCGAACTTGGCACAACAACGTCTTAGGGACATAGCCTCGGCATTAGATGAAGGATCACCATATCCACTACAGTTAACTGATTCCGTTCCCGTAGCCATCATGGTTAGGTGTCTATCTTCCCCATGAATGGTTAGGACACCTATTAAGGTTAGGTTATTGCCAACTTGGTTGACATCCTTAATCGACCATTCCCAGTTACCCAGTCCACAACGGTTATCTAGAATCTCTGTGAGGTCATACCATGCCACATAGTCGATGCTGTTACCCTTGAGAGACTTCTGAGAGAGTAAATCATTGGGTATCGGTTGTTTTAATCGTTCGAGAATTTCAATCAGTGTCATGATCATTATAGGTTAGCTAGGTTAATAAGGTTAGGTAGTAGAATAAAACTACTACCTAGTGATTAATTAGAATTCATCGTTAGGGTCGAAAGCGTCCCAAGCTTGCTTGTAGACTCGCTTATAGGTAGGCACATCGACGGGTAACTTAAAGTCAGAGTAACAAGCGGTTTGTCCGTTTAAGGCATGGTGACGGGCTAGAACCTCAGCTAACCGTTCCGACAATTCTTGAATCTCAGTCTCGAAGAAATCAGGCTCAAGATCAGGGTCTTGTTGGGGTCGAATCTCCTCTTGTAAGTCAGCCAAGATATGATAGTAGGACATCTTTTTTACTCCTAAGTTTTGAAGGTGTTTAGCCTGTTAGTGGTGGTTCACTAGCGGGCCTATTTGTTTATGTGTCTATAATACTGTGTTAACACAGGCTTAGTCAAGATATAAATGATTAGGGTTACTTATTAGGTTAGGTAGGTTAGGTTAACTAATAATAATCAATATAATGTTTGCATTTCTGTGTTAACACAGTATTATAGGAATATAGACCAGAGGATAAGAAAATGATTAACCGCTACAAACCCACCGCATTAGAAAACAAGCTTTACACCGTTTCCCGTGCTGCTAGAATCTTGAAGCTAAAAAGTAACCAGATTGAGTTCGTTTATCCTTGTGAGGGTGGTTGTTTAATTGGGCTTTGGAATGATGCAGTCTTTATTAAAAAAGCTGATTTTTTGGGACTCTTATCAGGCGATCGCCGTCAACGCTCCAAGGCTTTAAAGGTTACTCAAGATTTATTTAGAAGTGAATTCTACCGAGTAAGAAACCATGATAAAAACTCGTTATATATGCTTGAATGCCATGATGATAATATCGAGTGTGAGTGTCAGGATTATAAGAATTTAGTCAACGATTTTGGTAATAGTAAAGTAGCCTGTAAGCACGTTTACGCCGTACTTTCAAAGCTTGGTTATGGGACTTTGAATGATTATATTAAAGGTCAAGAGAAACGATACGTCGAGCCAGAATACGGGACTTATTGTATGGCACAAGGTCACTATTAAAAGTAACAATCATCGGTGTTAAAGTCCGGCGGGGGGAGTTCACCTCGCATTCTTTTTTTGTCTAGTGCCTGATAAAGCTTGGCCCGCAGCAGTCCGGCCTCCCCTACCATTTTGAAACCTTCACAAGCGGGACAACGGACGGAACCTTTAATGCGCCCCGTCCCCTCACAATAGGGACAATCTTGGTTAGGTTGGTTAGGTTGGTTAGGCACTTAATCTGTCCTCTAATGCCTCTCCAATAACCTGCTTTAACCAGTCTGACTTGTCGGGAAGTTGGTTAATTTTCTCAATCATACTAATGGGTAGCCTAACCCCTAACACCTTAGTTTTTTCCTTGTCAGTGGGTAAAAATCGCTTAGTTTCAGGGTCAATTGTCACCCCATTGTTTAATCTAACCATGTGTTTAACTCCCAAGTTTATTTTTACTATAACACGACGTTAACACAGGTTTAGTTGACAGTAATAGACAAAGGGGACATAAAATAAAAGCAGTCCCCTGGCGGCAACCAAGGGGACATCAGAAAAAAACTAATCTATTAGGAGTTTAACTCATGAATGAACCCGTTACCGTTACTTATTCCCTAGAAGATGTCCTGAAGCGCATTGAGGACAAGCTAGACAGCAACCAAAAGGAGCTATCCCAAAAGATTGATAAACAATCAGAAGAAATAGGGGACATCAAGGTTAAATTGACGGCGGTTGAAACAGAACTAAAAGGAATGAATAAACGGTTAGAGAGGGTAGAAAACACCCAGGACACCCTAGTTAAAGAAGTATCTGACCTCAAAGGTTTTCGTTCTCTGATCCTCCCCATCATTGTTGGTGGCATTAGTGCCGTAATCGGGGCGATCGTCACGGTAGTGGCTAGATTGGCTTTCTTTACCAATAATCCTTAACCATTTTTAGGGTGGCCCGGCCACCCCCGATCAAGTATTGATAATGAATGTTTTCACTACTTCACCAATACATAACAACTGAAATGAGTACAAATGAGTAATTTAGTACCCTTAAATCCCAACCTAACCCATCTAACCCCCCTAACCAGCAAGACTGATTGGGATGTAGTTCTAAACGACTGGTTATCAACCAAGCGATCGCCACATACTCAACGGGTGTACCGGAAAGATATAGACAACTTCTTAACCGATGTCGGTATGAGTTTAGGAAAGTTTCTATCCGGTGACAGGTTTCAAGGTCATGAACTCGTTACCCGTTATAAGGGACAGATGATGACCAATAACTTAACCCCATCGACCATCAACCGACGGCTGGCCGCTATCAAAAGTTTAGTGTCCCATGCTTACCAATGTGGCCATACAGAGTTTACCCTAGAAACGGTTAAGAGTGAGAAAATGACCCAATACAGAGACACTTCAGGGATTGACATTGATCGGTTTAAGGATGTCCTCAATGGAATTGAAAGGTCTAATATCATTGGGGTGAGGGATTATGCTTTGTTGGTTCTACTTTGGTCGAATGCCCTAAGACGTTCGGAAGTGGCTAAGGCTAACGTCCGTGACTTTGACCCCGATGGCATGACCTTAAGGATATTTGGTAAAGGTCGAGGGACTGAGGCTGAGACGGTTTCTTTGGGTAAGGGGACGGCGATCGCCATAACTTCTTACCTTGAGATGAGGGGAGATGTTAAGCCCAATGACCCGTTATTCATTGCCCATAAACCTGGATACATTGGCCATCGTCTTCATACCAACTCCATATATAAGGTAGTCCAGAAACGATGTGAAGCTGCGGGCATTAAGAAGGTTATGAGTCCCCATCGGATCAGACATTCGGCTATTACTACGGCATTGGATAAGACTGATGGGGATGTTCGGAAAGTTCAGAAGTTAAGCCGTCATGCTAATCTCAACACTCTGATGATTTATGACGATAACCGTTTAAATGCCCAAAAAGATATGACTGAGTTGTTAGATAGCTTAATCTAACCATAAAAAACCATAATAAGGGTAAGGTACTGTATTAATTATCATTTACTCTTCCATAATTTTTATAACTCTGAGTGGCTTGACTTTTATATGAAACATCATCCTTAACTAAGCCCTTGTTATCCTATCTTAAGTTAGGTTTTAATAGATTTTGATAATACCTCTTGAATATTGGTTGCTACCTTATAATCAACGCCAAGTGCATCAAAATGGACTTTTCCACAATCACTTTTTAAGTTTTCGTCATTTCGACGTTTATCCCGATCTTGGGTACTTTTAGTTTCTCGCACAAGATAAAGTTTTTCATCATCTTCTAAGACAATCGCCCAATCAGGATTATAATCACCCAAAGGGGTAGGAACAACAAACCAACGGGGCAATTTACAAAAGAATTTAACGTTTTCGTTGGTGTCTAGCTTCTGGGCGATGTCTTTCTCGACTGAATACTGAAATGGGACGTAATCATAAGGAGTACGGTTATCTTGGCTTTGAACCTCATATAAATTCGATAAGTAACTCTGAATTTCTTGCTGTTCAAAAAGTCTCATTTCATACACTTGTCCTTGAAGTTGTTCATATTTGATACCGTCAACAACCATTTCTCGTAAGGCTCGATTAATGAGTTTAGCGGTTTCTGTCATAAAAACTTGAGGGTTTTGGGTAAATTCTTTAAGGCGTTTTGATTGTTTTAGAATTTCAACAAGGGTCGAACGAGTTAATTCGGTTTCTTGTTGCAGAGATTCTAAGATATCAGGTAAAGCATTAAAAGGTCGGACAGTTCTTGATTGAGTTGCTAAAGTTTCCCCTTTTTCTACACCTGCTTCTCTAATATGCACTTTACTTTTTTCACTGGTAATTTGTATGGCTTCAATCGTTGCCATTTTACTGATCTTTTCTACTGCTCTTTTAATCAGTTCTTCTGTTTTAAATTCAACAGAATAACGGGTTTTTTGTTTTATTTTATCCCAGAGGGTTTTAAAGTCTTCATTCAGTTCAATGCGTTTATTATAAGTTAGAGTTCTTCTTTCTCTGGCGTTAACCACACGATTCTTAAAGAGATAACGTTGAATTTTATCAGTAATAGCCCCTTGCATGGGTTCTAGTTCTGGGGGTAATTCAAGTTTAAATCCTGTTTCTTCAGGGTTAAATTTATCGGTTACATTGCCTTCATTATCAAGATAATCATAACTCACTAAGGTTTGCCATATTTCTTGTGATTTTTCTTGTCCAATTACATTGTCAGTATTTTCATCAATTAATCCGGCAAAAGCTATCTTATCAATTTGTCCAAATTTGAAGCCATCGCCTAATGCTTGTTCAATATCTGCTTGTAAACCTTCAGCATAGTCTTCAAAAGATTCATTTGCTATTACTGTTAATTTATTAATATTCTCATCATAGATTCTAACACCTTCTTGATTAACAGGAAGTCTTAAACCCCGTCCTAATGTTTGGCGACGTTCTCTCTCTGTGCCAATTTCTCTGAGGGTACAAATTTGAAAAACGTTGGGGTTATCCCATCCTTCTTTGAGGGCAGAATGGCTAAAAATAAAGCGTAAGGGTTCATCTATTGATAATAACCGTTCTTTATCCCTCATAATTAATTCGTAGGTTTCTTCATCTGGTTTAGTATTGCCTTTCGTATCTTTTAAACTAACAATTTTTCCTTGTTTCTTATCAACGGAAAAGTAACCATCATGAAGTTGTTCAACGGGATAAGAAATTAATCCTTTATAAAGTGGTTTTTGAATTAATTCTTGATAGGATTCTTCAAACCATTGGGCTAATTTACCTTTTTGGGGATTACCTTCATCATCATAATAACGATAATTGGCAACGGTATCAATAAAAAATAGGGAGAGAACTTTAATTCCTTGACTTTTAAATCGCTTCTCTTTCTTTAAATGTTCTTGTATCGTTTGATAAATTTGGGTTTTTAGGATTTCTTCTCCCATTCCTCCTATTTCTTGCTTTAGTTCGAGAAATTTTCCATTACTAAATTCTATATATTCAGCCCCTTTATCTGCACAAATATTACTAACAATATAGCCATCATAACCGCTTCGATTTGTATTTTGACTAATATCTATTCCTTGTTTTACTTTAATTTTTTTCTCTTTCGGTTTCCCTCTATTATCATCATGAATCGTAATAGTTGCTTGAGGGGTTTTAGAGTTTTTAGGATAACTAATAGCGTCTAAACGAATAAATCCTTGATTAAAGTTTGTTTCTGATTGAATAGAACTGACTTCAATTTGTTTGACCAATTTTAGGTCATAAGCTCGAATGGGGTCAAGTTTATAAAGTAAACGATAGGGATTAATATGAGTTGCAGAATATCGTAAACAAAATAGAGGATTAAGGTTACTAATGGCTCGTTTTGATTTAGAGGTATTATCTACACTTTGAGGCTCATCGATAATAACAATAGGACGGGATGCTTGAATAAACTCAATGGGTCTTCTTCCCGACATTTTATCCTGTTCTTGGTGAATAACATTTAGTTTTTTGCGGTCTTCTTCACTCAGTTGGTTATAATCTTCAATATCTCCTTTATCTTTTTGAAAGGCTTGGATATTAATAATCATAATCTGAATTTGATTATTAACAGCAAATTGGCGCACTTTAGAGAGGTCTTTAGAATTATATACAAAGTGGTCAAAGGGAACGTTATCATAGAGTCCATTAAAGTGTTCTCTCATAAGCTTAATAGACG
Source organism: Crocosphaera sp. UHCC 0190 (assembly GCF_034932065.1). NCBI lineage: Bacteria > Bacillati > Cyanobacteriota > Cyanophyceae > Chroococcales > Aphanothecaceae > Crocosphaera > Crocosphaera sp. UHCC 0190. Next base: position 53,498 of record NZ_JAYGHP010000018.1, on the reverse strand, counting down.
ATAAAACCCCTTCTCGAATAGCAACAGAAGGAACAACAATAATAAACTTTTTTAACCCATATTTTCGATTAAGTTCAAAAATTGTTCTTAAATACACATAAGTTTTGCCTGTTCCTGTTTCCATTTCAACGGAAAAATTAGGAAAGAAATAACCGTCATCAGGTTCAATAATGAAGTTAGATTTTTTGATAAAGTTTTCTTCTTGAATTTTGTGAAGATTGGTTAATAGTTGTTCGCGGTTATTCCAATCAAGAAATGATGGATTACTAATAACTAGGTCTTTTAATTCTTCTAAATTAAAAGAAAGTTGTTTCGTTTTGGGTTGAGCTTCTGGGATATCAAGGGTTAATTGTTCCGCATTATTAAAGATATCAAAACCATTTTGCTTTGAAAGTTGTGGAAAGCCTTCAAATAAGTCAATGACGGCATTTATAGCATCTCGTTGATAGTCTAGGTTTGATTCAAATTGGAGTTTCATCGGTGATGAGGATTCCTTTATTATTTTGTCATTGTAAACGATGGTGAAGCAATCTTAAAGGGATTAAGATGGTTACTATTCCATTTATAATTCAGTGTGACTTGGTAAGGGAATTTGATCTCCTTCATCATAAGCGGTTTCTAACCATAATGCTTTAGCTTCATTAATATTGTTAATGGTTTCTTCTAAGGTTTCACCTTGGGTTAGACATCCCTGTAAATCTTTAATTTCTGCAACATATCCCCCTTCGGATGCGGGATATAGGGTAATGGGATAGGGTAAATTGAGATAATAATCCAAAGATTGACTGTTAACTGATGAGTTGGTTATGGGTGTCATTTTAACTATTCTCTAAGTTTAATAAATCAAGAATTTTTTGGACATAAATGCCTTTGACTTTTTGGCCTCCCTTGAGAGGAATGGTAATTTGTCTTTTGTCAGGATGTCGAAAAATATGATGACTTCCTTTTACTCGTTTTTCTTCAAACCCAAAGGCTTCTAGTAAATAGCGTACCTCATCAAATTTGACTTCGGGAGGTTTTCTAAGGAATAATTCAATTAATTTTTCGAGCTTACCCATTGTAATATTATTATTATGTCATTGCGAGCCTTTTTTATTCTGTCATTGCGAACGATAATTAAGCAATCTTAGATAGCTTTGTACCTCGCAATGACTTAAACAGTACGGAATAGAATTTGTTGATGGGTATCTTTGCCTTGGTTATGTGCATTAAAGGTTTGCACTGCATTGGCTTTTAGTTGGTCATTTCTTTGAAATCCCTGGTCAAGACAGATAAATTGTAAGGGTTCTTTTTGGGCGATCGCATCAATTAAGTTACGGGTAATTTCATCTTCTAAGCAAATAAGTAATGCACCGTCTGAGATGGAATAAACGGTTTTATTAGCAAGGGTTAGGGTTTCTACTTTTTCGGTAGGCATAAAGCCAGATTTAAGCAATAATTCATATAAAATATCTTCTTGGGTAGCGGTAGGTTTAATATAGTCTATATGTAATTCGAGTTGTTTAATGAGTTCTCCTTCTTCAATTTCTGGGTCATTTCCTTGCCAAGTATTGAAGTTAGAGGCGTTGAGTTTGAGGACTTTAAACCCTAAGTCTAGTTGCGGTATTTCGTCTCTTAATTCAGGGATTTTACTTTGATTTTCTTGTTCTTTTTGGTCAAGTTCGCTTTGAATTTTTTGGATGACTCTACGGATTCTTTCTTTGCCAATATCGGCAATGGTATCATAACCTGCTTTTTTTGCTTCTGAGGTTTCTTCACAGGGTTCGGGAAGTTGTACCATAATAAATTTACGGTTGCCTCCGTCTTCTTTATTGAGGTCTAAAACGGCGTGTGCAGTGCTACATGAACCTGAGAAGAAGTCTAAAATAATATCTTGACTGTTACAAACAAGAGAAATTAATTCTATTAAAATTTCCTTATTTTTAGGAAAGCTAAAAACTCCTTTCCCTACCAAACTTTCAACTTCAAGTGTTGCTGAACGGCCATCTGCATAAAATACTGAAGAAAATGGCTCAAAACTTGTTTCATCTAAATAAACTTTACGATTAGGGATGGTCGTTTCATCAACTCCAAAATGAATTCTTGGCGGATTTTGCTCTAACGCCCATTTAGTTTTTTCTTCATCCCATCTCCATCCAGTTGAAGGTTTTTTGCAAGATTTTCCAGTGACGGGATGAAAAATATCATATCTTGGTCGGTTTTTTCTACCATCATCTGGCCCTGCAAAATCGGCTGCAAAGTATAATCCTCTATCATCTGAAAAATTATAGTGTTTGTGTGTGTTTCTAGGATCATTTTCGTTTAGATTAGAATACCAGTCTCTCATATATTTTCTAATGGTTTCATGTTCATTATTGAATTTGTTTTTAAGATTTTTATAATAAGATAGAACTTGATCTACACCTTCTTTCCGTTTCCTCCAGACACCTTTTTCTAATACTGATTGATAATTTTTAACATAAACTAAAATATATTCATGTATATTCGCTATTAATTTTGCATCTCCCTTTTTTGAACGTTGCCAAATAATTTGAGATACAAAGTTTTCTTCCCCAAATACTTGATTTAATAATAATTTTAACGATGAGACTTCAGCCTCGTTAATACTAATAAAAATAACCCCATCTTCCCGTAATAAATTCCTTGCTAAATAAAGGCGAGGATACATCATATTGAGCCATTTCGTATGAAAGCGTCCCTCATTTGCGGTATTCGTTGAAAACTTTTTCCCCTCATCATCAATTAACCCTGCATAAGCCAAATAATTCTCTAAACTATCCTTATAATCATCTGGATAAATAAACTCCTTCCCCGTATTATAAGGAGGGTCAATATAAATCATTTTCACCTTGCCATAATAGGACTTTTGTAGAAGTTTTAAAACCTCTAAATTATCCCCTTCAATAAATAAATTCTCTGTAGAATCAAAATTAACCGACTCATCCCGACAAGGTTTTAAAGTGGCATAACTAGGCTGTTGAATTAACCGTAAAGCCTCCTTTTTCCCCGGCCATTCCATGCCATAACGTTCTTTCCGACTCTCAAAAATATCACTAAACGTTCCTAATTCTGCCTTTAACTTTTCAAAATCAATAGACTCAATTAACTCCTCATTTTTATTATAAGTTTCTGTAAAAACAGAAGGAAATAATGCCTTTAACTTAGCACGATTAGCTTCCGCCATATCCATACTCGATAAATCGAATGCTTCAGGGGTTTTCGGGTTAGTTGTCATAGATGTTTCTCTTAGTTTACCAAATCACTTGAATATTAGATAAAGCCTGGATTTTTAAATCACGAGTAATCAAGGGTAACTGTAAATATAAAGCAGTAGCAGCAATAATTCTATCAGGCATTTCAGGGACAATAATTCTATCGATTTCTTGAAGGGTTAGAGCAATATTTTTATCCAAAGGAACAAGAAAAAGATTGCTCTTAGAACTTTCAATCGCTTTCAACACTCTAGTTAACACTTCATCAGCAATCCTTCCTTTTTCTACTAGATAAATAATCTCAATTAAAGAAATAGCAGAAAGATACATCAACTCATTATTATTAACAGCATTATCTAACCGAGTTAAAGCCTTATCCGATAGCCGATTTATGTCAAATACATACCAAATCAAAACATGGGTATCAATGACAATACCTGTCATGATAATAACTCCTCTCTCGGAAAATTAGACCACATTTCCTGTCGAGTTTCCTGTATTTCTTCTTCAGTAATATCAACTTTTAAGTCAGCACAAAGTCCCCTAATACTGGTTAAAGTAGGTTGACCTCTTGATTTTTCCGATAAAAAGTCAGCAAAATCTAATAATTCTTGTTGTTTATCTATTGGCAATTGCTTTAGTTTATCTAATAGTAATTGTTCTAGGGTCATCCTGTCACCTCTGATAAAAATTATATACAGTTATTGTGTCAAATTAGCCTCCAACGGATAGTAAAAAGTAGTTCTTCCTCAATTTTCTGCTCTAAACGACCTTCTACCTCCTCAATTAGCCTGTCCTTTTGCCGTTCTACCTCACGGGATGCCTCATCATATTCTCGCCATGCCTCATCCCGTTTTTTATCTAAATTACGGATTTTCTTCTGAATCCCTAACTTTTCAGGTAAATTAGGCGCGATTCGGGCTTGTTTTTTGAGAATAGCAATCTCATCATCATAATCTTTCAGGGTACTTTTTAGGGTTTTACGCCTGTCTTCTGCCCAACGATTGAGCTTTTCCATCTCCTCCTCAAAGAAAATGGCATTTCGCTCGGAAATATCAGCTAAGATAGCTTTTTTCTGCCGTTCTAAAGCAATCTCTACCCCCTCCTTTAAAATTTCATCTGTGGGTATCACCTCTGCCGAAAGATTAAATAATCGCCTAGCTTGTTCAGGCTCTAATTCTTGTCCATTTTGAGTGATTGCAGCCACAATTAAATGATCTTCAGCGTCCATTGACTCAATCGAAAAACGACTGGCCATGAGGGTTCCTGATTGACCAACCAATGGCTCAAGAACAGCAATATTACCCCGATAACTAGAATAATCAAAAACCAGTTCTGCCGGAGGTAAACTTTTGTTTCGGGACTGTGCTAGTACCCACTGAGCCAAAGGATGCTGGAGACGATAGTGATGTCCTGTGTCTGCCTGACGATTAAGGGTATAAAGTCCCGTTGAAATCTGCGTATTAGGAGAATTATGGAGATAAAAACTCAGATTTTCTAGATTAAATTCGGCTCTTTCTGCCAAAATGTGACAAGTGGTATCCCATAATAACGCTTCATAGCGATTAAGAGATTTAGTAGCTTCTAGTTTATAGACATTGAGTTTTTCTGCTACCTCTGCATCAAAATTTTCAAAGAGTTTTTGACGGGTTTTTTGTAATTTTTCGTCAATTTCCCCACTGAGTTCGGCTTGTAATTCATCAAAAGATTGTTGAATCTCCTCTGGAGTCCGACAGGTTTGGTAAATATCAACAATACGCTTCTCAAAATCTACCCCAGACTCAATTGTGCCTAAAACCTCATCACTTACCCCGAAAACTCCATTAAATAGCTTAAATTTTTCTGATAATAACTCATATACCCGTTGGTCGGCTGCATTATTGCGGTTAAGAAAGTTCACCACCACTACATCATGCTGTTGGCCGTAACGATGACATCGCCCAATCCGTTGTTCTATCCGTTGAGGATTCCAGGGTAAGTCATAATTAACTACTAATGAGCAGAATTGAAGGTTTATCCCCTCTGCTGCTGCTTCAGTAGCAATCATAATTTTAGCCTTATCTCGAAAATAGTCAACAATAGCAGCACGAGTATCTGCCGTTTGTGAACCTGTTACCCTATCTGTATTGGCATAGTGGCTTTTCCAATCACTATAAATTTGACGTGATTTTGGGTCATTATTCGAGCCATTAAACAACACAATCTCATCCTCATAACTAGCTTCTGTGAGTAAATTCAAAAGATAATTCTGAGTGCGTCGAGATTCCGTAAAAATAATCGCTTTTTCTGCCCCTCCTAATTCTGTCGCCATGAGAAAACCATATTCTAATGCTTGTAATAATGCTTTTCCCTTGGCATTTTCTGTGATACTCATCGCCAGTTCATAGAAACAGCGTAATTCACTGATTTCTGCTTCAATGGCTTTTCTCTCCTCTGGTGTAAGGGGTTCAGTATCTTCTTCCTCATCAACCTCTAATTCATCGGCTAATTCACTGTAATGCTCAAAATCTTCCTCAATTTCAAGGTCATTCCCCTCTGTTTTTAACTTATCATCTTCTCTTAGTCGTTTTTCTAGTTTATTCGCCAAGGCTTCCAATGCCCCTGCAATGGCAAAGGTTGATGAAGCCAGCAATTTTCGTAATACTAAGGTCATCAAAGAACGCTGACTTGAAGGTAAGGCTTCGAGATTAGGCTTTCTTAAATAGTCAGAAACCAACTCATAAAGAGTATCTTCTTCCTCTGACGGGGTAAATTCCTGAGTATGGGCTTTTCTCTGGGTGTAGCGAATATATTCTAAAACTTGTCGCCGTAACGTTCGCTTACAAATTGGTTGTAATCGCTGTTTTAAGTCTTCAAAACTATCATCAGAGGTTAAACGGGCAAATTGAGAGCGAAAACTTTTTAAATCGCCAAAAGTATGCTCATCAATAAAACTGACTAAACCATACAATTCTAAGAGAGAATTTTGTAACGGTGTGGCAGTTAAAAGCAATTTGGGAACATCTGCTAGGATTTCCTTAAGTTTTAGGGCGATTTTATTGCCACTCTTGTAAACATTTCTTAAGCGATGGGCTTCATCAATTACAACTAAATCCCATTTTACCGCTTGCACATATTTCGCTTTATTTCGCGCAAAATAATAGGAACAGATAACAATTTCATTCTGTTCAAAAGGATTTTGTTTACCCTGCTTAATTGCCTGATTAAAGCTACGAGATTCAATAATTTGCGACGGGAGATAAAACTTATCCTGTAACTCTTGATGCCACTGTTTTCTGAGACTAGAGGGCAAAATAAGCAAGATTTTCCGCTTTCGTTCTGCCCATTTCTGAGAAAGAACGATTCCTGCTTCAACCGTCTTCCCTAACCCGACTTCATCAGCTAAAATTGCCCCTTTCGATAAAGGAGAACGAAAAGCAAATAAGGCCGCATCAATCTGGTGAGGGTTCAAATCAACCTTAGAATCGAGTAAGGCCACTGTAAAACGTTCTATATTGTCGGAAGGATAGCGTTTTAATAGTTCATGAGCATACAACTTAGCATGAAAATCAGAAAGACTGACTTTCCCGACTTCAATCGTAGGGGGACTTTGTAAGTTAACCATTCTTAGCGGTTAGATATTCTAAGATTAGGTTGCCCAGTTTGATTGTCTAAGTAACACCCCAATCCTCCCTAATCATTGACTTATATCTATAATAAGTATTGAAAAAAAACCTTAGAAGTTTTTTTGAGTCTCGTTGGTCTAATTTGGGGTTAAGCATTGAATAAAATCTATATGTAGATTGATTATTGTCTATCAAAGACGATGTGATAGTTTTGTCTATTCATACCCGTAACGGCTAGAGTTTGATAGCATTTTAACCATAAAAAGATAAGGATTAAAATTAATTACTTGGCTGATTATAGGCTTCAAAAATCCTGATAGTAGGGGTTCTTAGAGAATTTGAGTATTATTAAACTAATAGTAAAAAAACAAAAATACTTATTATAAAAGTAAAAGGACGATCTAGGAAATTTGTTGACGAAAGATTTACATACTGCTACTTGTGTCCACAAATCTAGTGGATAACTGCTTCACAATCTTCAAGTTTTAGGACTTAAATATTTCTACCCGCGATCGCATCTCATCAAAATTATGCTAAATTAATCTATAGAAAAATAAAAAACGTTTTTGCCTTTTGGAGCAAAGTTTTTTATCTAGGGCTAAAGACGCAGGAATGTTTATTCATTCCAGACTGTCTCAATACCAATTACACTTCACTTGCCGAAAGACGAAAAACGTCAAAACACATATATTTTATTATCTGAAGTGTAACCGACTTGCTCGACAGTTAGCAAGAGTTAACAAGAGTTAGCAATATCTTAAAGCTCTAGATAAAAAATCTCTCATAAAACGGCAAAAACCTCCTAAAGAGAAGGTTAAAACCGTGAATCATTCAAATTCCAATGCTTTCCGAGGGCATTACTCCAATTCTAGCCTAGATTCCCTAAATCATCAAGCCACTTCCCCATATCCCCCTGCTTTTAATGGCAACAGGAACGTTACACAATCAGGGATAGGAAGAAATGCCCCCTTAGAAGAGAGATTCCTGCATTGGTTTAACCACCCTTTTGAGTCAATCTACAAAAAAGGTGATAACCCTTGGCTGACTTCAAAATTCCCACTATCTAATCCCAGAGAGATTTTTAAGCTGTGGCGGTGCGGCAGCACTCGCGGAGCGAGATCGCCCAAACAAGTAATAGGCTTAAGATTTGGCTCGGAAACCAATTACGGCTTGATAGACGTTGATAGAGAGAGTCCTTACAGTTCTGAGGAAGGGATAAAGAGAATTAAGCACGCTTTGGAGGAAATCGGGATTAATAACACGATTTTGGTTCAATCCTCTTGGAGTGAAGGCTATCATCTCTATTACTTTCTTCCTGAGAAAGTCAAAAGTTTCCAGTTAGCGACGGCTGTAAGTATTGCCTTGATAGAAGCTGGACTTAAGATCAAAGATGGGATATTAGAGATATTCCCTAATCAGAAATCTTGGCAAAAAGACCGCTTTACTTCTTATAAAGGGCATAGGCTACCATTACAGCCCGATTCAGGCAGTTTTATCCTTGATCAAGATTTTGCGCCATACAGTGAAGATCTTGGTCACTTCCTCAATTTAGCTGATGATTGTGCTGAAAGTGTTGATCTTGAAATCTTAGAGGAAGCCTTAGAAACGGCTAAAGAAAGGTTCAAGCAGCTTAATAAGGTTGTCCCGTTGAAAAGAAGGACTAGGGGAGGCTTATCTGAAGTTGCAGCAGCTTGGCAGTCCAACTTGGAGAAAATCATATCAACGGGGTGGACTGGGTGTAGCCAAACAAACGACTTACTTAAAGAACTTGTTACTTACGGGATAGTCTTCAAAGGTTTGTCAGGTCAAGAACTAGAAGATTACGTTCTGACCACTGCGATCGCCGCCCCTGGTTACAGCCAATTTTGTAGGCATCAAAGAGATATCAAAAAACGAGTACACGACCGATGCTATTACACTGAGAGAAATGGCTACTACACGCCTTATTGTGGTTGGCCTGAGAGAATGGGGGGTAAAGGTGATAAAACGTCTCAGGGACAAAATAAAGGGCTAACCAACGAAGAAAGGAGACGGGAGTGCATGATCAGAATAATTGAGTGCATGGAAGATTTGATTATTGGCGACCGCCTCCCAAAGAAAGTTGGTGAGAGAAGAAAATTAATTTCAATGCTGTGCCATTGCTCGGAACGTACCCTAGCTAAACCTGAGTATCTACCCCTATGGCATCCTATGCACTACAAGCCACTTATAGAGAGGGTTTCAGAGGATAACAAAATTCTTGATCACACCCCCCTATTAAGAGTGGTTCCTTATCCTCCTATCAACTCCGAAGAAAAAAAATTAAATTCCTCTTCTACAGAATTGATTGAAAGCTTAAAAGGGGAGGAGGAGGAGGGTGTACTATCCCCGGCGACCGATTCGCAAAGAGAAATGGCTATATTCCTTATTCTACAAGGCTTAGAGGGCTGTGAAGTGGGGGAAAATAAGAGAGAAGATGTACTACTTGACCCTGAGATCTTGAGTACACAAGGCTTTGACGAGCATAGGGGGGATTTCGGTCAAGAAAGTCTGCCCAAGCGTCAAACCTGTGATCATCGAGGCAGCAATTTAGTACCATTTCCGAAGAAAAGCAGTGAGGATAATTTTTCTTCGGGGTAGTGTTTCTGTTTTTCAGAAGTTTTGAACTGACCATCTCTGAGACAACGGCGATGCTTTCGCACTCGCGCTCCGCGAGACAGCCCTCTTCATCAGACCTCTTAACAAAACTGAAAAAGTAAAGTCACTTTACATTTGCCTTTTATCTAGATGTCTCAAAAAAAAACTAAAATTTAGTTAGTCAGAAAAAAAAATCCTCAAACGAACTATACAAATGGCATCAAGACTAGATCTATTAAGGGATACACTCGAAAAAAAAGAACGGCAACGGCAAGAAAAACAATTTATTGACAAGGCTAAATCTTGTCGAATGAAGACCGATGGCCAGGGCTTAACCCCTTCAAAAATGGCATCTATAGCCATATCTCAAGTATTTGACAGTGAAGACCGGATTTCCCTAGCACAATCCCTCAAACAACAATTAGATGAACAACTTGAGGCGATTAATAACGGTGACTTATCCAGTGTTGAGGAAATATTGACAAGTCAGTTAAATGTTCTCAATGTTATGTTTATGGACTATTCCATCAAATTGAACGCCTTAATTCAAGATGGGTTCTTAGTACAAGAAAGTACCTCAGATCAGGTGGAGAAGTTAAGCCAGTTAGTCATCAAACTGCAAAACCAGTCAACGAAAGCGGCTAGAACTTTAACCGATCTTAAAAAACCCCGTCAAACCACGTTCATCAAAAAATATGTCAATCAGCAATTAAACCAACTGGTGACGGACGGCAAGATCCCCTCATCTCAATCGTTAGGAGAAGCGAAAAATGCCTCGATGGACAAAATCAGCAAGAAAACGCCAAAGCCAGTTAATCAAACAGTGGAAACCTTGGAATCATAGTACCGGCCCCCGTACCTCAGAAGGAAAACATATTTCTTCTCAAAATGCACGGAAATGCCCAGAAGAAATTCAGGTTATGCTTAATTATGCCAAACAAACAAAGACTACCCTCAAGAAATTAAACGAGGAATTAGTTGAGAAAATGATAGAGTCAATGCAACTAACCGACGATGATGATGGTTTTTTTAGTTGATATCGAGGTTCTATTTATCTTTGGCAAAATTCTCTGATGATTTCGTTAGCTTGCTCGGTCTTGAATTAAAGGATCAGATGTTTCTAAGAGTGTTTCATCAGTTTCATTTAATGTTTCATCGATTTCGTTTAATGTTTTATTAGGTTTGTTGAACTTTTCGTTGGCTATGTTTAATGAAATGGGTTCTAACTGGTTAGGCCTGAGCGTAGTCGAGGTGTTAGTGGGTAGCTGATTCTGAAATTTTTCTTTTTTAGAATGTGCGATCGCCATTTTCAAAAGTGAAGCCGCTTTGTCATGAAATGCCAAATCGTTTGGCATTCTTCTACCTACAGATATTTCTAATTGGAGAATCAATGACCACAACTCAACTGAATCTGATTGAAACGTCTCTTCCTAATGTTAATCCCGTTTTTGCACGTCATGAAACGTTTCACCCACGCTATGGATGGCTGAAAAAAGGTTTTGACCTCGCTACTCAATACCCAGGAATTTTTACCGATGATTATGCTCCTGTGCGTTTAGGAGTAGGAAAAAACATGGTCAAAGCGATTCGTTACTGGTGTAATGCCTTTAAAGTCCTAGAAAATGATCAACCATCAAACTTTGGGCAACAACTTCTCACTGATGAGGGTTATGATCCATTTCTAGAAAATCCGGCTTCATTGTGGTTACTCCATTGGCATTTGCTGAAACCAACTTGTGAGGCTGCGGCCTGGTACTACACTTTTAATGAATTTCGGGCGGTGGAATTCTATGGGGCGTTTGAGGAGTATCTGTGACAAAAGTGCCGTTAAGGGATCGGCTATCACTGTACCAGTTGAACCTTTCTGAAATAACAAGGCTGAAACCCTTGATTTACCGTACTAATTTACTGTACCAAATAGGCCTTAGTTTAACTGGTACAGTGATTTCAGGAGTAAGTATAAAGAAAAGTTTAGTTTTGAAAGGCTTACCCTGAAAGCGTTTTGGGGTTAACGGCATTTTTCGCACGGTTGCTACTCAAACGCCATGATGTCCTGGTAACGATTCGCCAAATCTCGAATCTCCGAAGCGATCGCTGACTTGTTCGCTCAAAATTTACATCAGACTTGATTTGTCAATAGATCTTAACAAAAATTAAATGCGATTGCCCTGCGATAATGATTGATGTGACCTATTTTTTTTTAGTTGGCAACGACTGAATAAAAAAGAGTTAGGGTTTTGGAAACCAGCGATGCTCTCGCACACGCGCTGCGCCCTGCCCAAAAGTTACAAAAAGAGCATTGTCGGACAAAGTTTCTTCATCCTCGATGTCCTTGTCAATTAACCATAAGTGTAATTTTTTAGTTGAGAGTCAAGATTTATGTCAATACCGCGAATTTTAGTGGTGACAAACTGTACAGGAGAAAAGCGGTTTAAGCAGGGAAATCAGCTAACCCTCTCAGATTTTAAGGATTCTAGTTTATTAATGTCTCGTTCAAAGCAGTTAAATGAATTTGCTTGCAGTGCAGGGGAAATGTATACAGGAGTGCAACATTTGCGCTTAATGGAAGGGGTAAATTTGTTGCGTCAAGCAGGAGGGATAAATGGTAATGAGAGAGTTCTTACCGTAGATGTGGCGATTATTTCGGCAGGATATGGCTTAATTAATGAGCATAAAATGATTGTCCCTTATGAAGTTACTTTTAACACAATGAAGGGACAAGAAGTAGATGAATGGGCGCATTTCTTAGGCATTCATGACGCTTTTGAGCAGCTAATTTCTGATTATAATTTGATTTTTATCTTGTTAGGCGAAAATTATTTACGCGCTCTTAATTTACCTGTCAAAACTAACTCTAACCAGACTTTTATATTTTTAGCCAGTTGGGGAAGTAGTGCTTATATTAAAGTCAATTTAGGTAAGACTTTTGTTTTTCCTTTGTCTAATGCAGAAGCCAAATATTATGGTTACGGATTAGTTGGTTTAAAGGGGTTTTTGTTTAAACAATTTGCCCAACTGGTGCATCGAGATGGTCAATTAATTTCTAAACTTTTCAAAAATCCTGAATTTTTTAAAGAAGTAATTGATAGGTTATTTGAACAAGAAAAAAGTTGTTCAGTGCAATTAACTTTACCCTTGCTTGGTGCGGATAATCTCCGAGGAACCCTCGGAGATTATCCGCTTATTGATAGTAAGAATAAGCTAAAAACACAACGCTCGGAGATATCTGAGGTCATTCCTCTACCTTTAATTTCTCCTGCTCCTAATTATCATCATGGAATGAAGTATTTTATTCCAGAATGGGACGATTATGTTGACCCAACTTTTGATTTTATTCAAGATAAATTTACGTCTAATAGAGTTCCTCATAAAGATGATATTTATGCTCATCAACTGTTTGAATCTCCTAATTATGATGGGATTTTAGTGTCTAAAGTCGTTTTTGATAAAAGTCAGAAAAAGCAACAAGAAATACTTGATAAAGGAATTCATGATTATATTCGTTACTCTGGGAAAATTATGGGAGATTGTGGGGCATTTGGATATATTCAAAAAGAAGTTCCTCCTTATACGACTGAGGAAATTTTAGACTATTATCAATCCTGTGGTTTTAATTATGGGGTTAGTATTGACCATTTAGTGGTGGGGAAATTTGCTGAACCTGGAATTAGAGAAAAACGCTATAATTTAACTATTAAAAATGCTGAAGAGTTCTTGACAAAGCATTCAGAATATGGGTGTCAATTTATACCAGTGGGAGCCATTCAAGGTTGGAATCCTCAGACTTATGCGGAAGCAGTGAAAGCTTATATAAAAATGGGCTATACTTATTTAGCATTGGGAGGATTAGCGAGGGAAAAAGTAGAGAAAATAATTGAGATTTTACTGGCGATTTATCCTTATTTGCAACCAGATATAAGACTACATTTATTTGGGGTAGGAAGACTCAATGCAGTTCCTATTTTTCGACATTTGGGTGTCACTAGCTTTGATTCTGCTAGTCCTTTAAGAAAAGCTTGGTTAGATCCAGAAGCTAATTATCATGGGGTTAATCATAATATTTATGCAGCTATTAGAATTCCTCAAGCTAATCATAAGAATAAGAAGATTAAAGAATTAATTAAGTTTGATTTGAAAAATTATCTAACCAGTTCTATGATTTATCTTTTAATTATCACCAGTTTCTGGAAATGGGAGATGATTCAGTTTCTCGAACAGGGAGCTTTAAAAGTGTTAAGAGATTTTGATGATAATCAAGCTTATATTGATGTTACTTTAGAAACGGTTTTAACTTATAATCATTTATTTTTAAAGGATAGATTATTACCTAAATATAGATTAATGTATCAAACTTTGTTAGAAGATAAACCTTGGAAAGACTGTGATTGTGTAATTTGTCAAAGTTTAGGCGTTGAAACCTTAATTTTTCGAGGAAATGACCGTAACCGTCGTAGAGGTTTTCATAATACTTATATGTTTTATAAACGTTTTCAAGCTTTGCTTGAAGAAATGGACTTAAGTAAATCTAATCATAAACAAATTAGTAATAAGAGTAACGAAGAAATAATAAAAATAGCTTGATTATTTTATAAAGTTTAATCTCGAAAAAGGAGTGAAAAATAGTATTAGTTTATTGAGAGCTTTTTGTTCTCTATTTCTTTATGTTCGTAATTTTATCTCACCAATTAGCTCAAACTACTATATAATCATAAAAATCAGGAAAATATACCAATATAAAATCACTAAAGGTTTGCCCAAAATAATAGGTAGAGATGTTTCATGAAACATCTCTACATAAAGTTTAGTTTGGTAGCATTTTTTCTATTTGATAGGATGATTTTAAATTAATATGAATAACAATTTTCTCCCTGTCTTTTCTGTAGATTGTCCTAAACGTTTAGAAAAATTCAAGATTATTCAGGGAAGTTATGGAATACTTGCTCCTTTTTCTTGTTATGATAAACTTCTGCACAAAATTCGGCTTTTTGATAAACCTTTTTTGATAGATAGTGGAGTTTTTGAGAATAAACAGCAAGCTTGGTATTATCAAATTCATTGTGAGTTTAAAAATGCTCGATGGATACGAGAGCTACATTTAGCTAATGAAAAAAAGCTACGAAAGACGATTCAAGACTATCTAAAGCGATGTGACTATTTTTCTCCTGATTATGTTTTTGCTCCTGATATTATCGGAGAACCTTTAATTTCTCTCTATTTAGCAAGACTAAGTTTGGAGGAATATTGGAAGCAACCTAGAAGTTATCAATTAATTGGTGTAGTTCAAGTTGGCGAGATACTTTATAACTGGACAGAAAAATCAGTTCCCTCTCAAGATTCTTTCTTACCTTATTACAACTCACCTAAAAGTTTTCTGTCATCTTTGATCAGTGAATATCGAAATATGGGTTATAAATATGTTGCTTTAGGTGGATTACTCAAACCAGATAAAACAAGAAGAACTGGCTTAAAATTTGGTTTATCAATTCAAGAATTTGATGACTTATTAACTTGGAGTAGACCAGATTTTGTCTTAGGAGGATTAGCTTTAACTCGTTTAGATATTTTGAAGAAGCATAAAGTATGGGCTGATTCTACGGGTTGGCTTTGGTGGAATGCTTGTTATGATGAAAAATTCAAAGATCGTAACCCATTACAGGAAGTCATCAATTTTGCTTCTGAGTCGTCTGGAATGGAAACAAGAGATCACCCTGTTACTTAAAAGGGAAAAGTGGGAACCCTAAGTGTAACCCACAATTAAGAAATAAGCATGACTAATGGTTCCTTGG
The DNA here is from genome assembly GCF_034932065.1 of Crocosphaera sp. UHCC 0190. Classification (NCBI taxonomy): domain Bacteria; kingdom Bacillati; phylum Cyanobacteriota; class Cyanophyceae; order Chroococcales; family Aphanothecaceae; genus Crocosphaera; species Crocosphaera sp. UHCC 0190. The sequence continues at coordinate 38,279 of NZ_JAYGHP010000018.1, read as the reverse complement.
TGCGTTCTACGGATAATACTTTAGGAATTGGGAAATTGATAACAGTTGAACAACCATTCGCAACGGTTGAATATTTCTCAACCTTGGGACAACCCATTACCCAAACCCTTCCTATTTCTTCTCTGCGTCGTGTCAAACTGTCTCGTCAAACCCGATGTTATCTCTATGAAGAAGAAACCGAAACTTGGCAAATGGGGCGTATTTATGCTTGGGATGAAGAAAGACAACAATATCAACTAGATTTACCCCATAGTCACACCATTTTCGCCTCAGAAAAGCAAATTTATGTGCGCTGTAATCAACCCATTGAAGATCCCATCCACATCTTAGCCATCAAAGGACAGGAAACCCCCTATTTTCATACCTTACGCACTCCTTTACTCAAAACAATTATCGAACAACGGGCGATTAGTCGGGGCATGACAGGGTTATTATCTGCCAATATTGAGTTATTCCCCCATCAAGTCGAAGTCATCCGTCGGGTATTAGAAGATCCCATACAACGCTATTTACTCGCTGATGAGGTGGGTTTAGGCAAAACTATCGAAGCAGGGGCAATTTTACGGCAATTTCTTCTGGATGAACCCACAGAGAAAGCATTAGTCATAGTTCCTCCTTCTCTCTATTATCAATGGCAACAAGAGTTAGAATCAAAGTTTTATTTATCGCATTTTGGGGCTAGAGTTAGGCTTATTTCGACAGAAAACAGTAAAAACTTAGATATTTTATCTGATAACTATCATTTTCTTATCATAGATGAAGCGCACCATATCGCCGCTATGGCCACTTCTGAGGATCTAGTCAAACGTTCCTATTTTGAAATCTGCCGAAAATTAGCCCATCAAGCTGAAAAATTGCTGCTTTTGTCTGCTACTCCTGTTTTACACCATGAACAGGATTTTTTAGCTATGTTACACCTCTTAGATCCCACTAGCTATCAATTAGACGATATTGACGGTTTTCGAGAACGAATAGAGAAGCGACAGGAAATAGGACGAGTTTTATTGTCGTTTAAGGAAGGAATAGGGGGTTTTCCTCTGAAAAAGACGGTTAATAAGCTGAAAACCCTGTTTAGGGAGGATAAAACCCTTTTAACTTTGATAGATGGGTTACAAACTTCTATGCAAGTTAAGGATGAGAATATACAAGTTAAGGATGAAGAAGCAATAAATCAACAAATTCGGGTAATTCGGACTTATATTAGTGATACTTATCGATTACATCGACGGATGTTGCGTAACCGTCGTGCTACAGTTGAAGATGTCATTTTTGACCGTAATGCTCTCCCTAAACTAGAATATGATTTAGATGAGCGTATGTATGCTATTCATGAATTGTTAGATGAATGGCGTATTATTGCACCCCATGATGTTAATTATCAGCGTATTTTTTCTTTACTGTTTTGTAGTAGTAATACTTGGTTAGGGGTTTTAAAACAAGTTGTTGAAACTCGTTTAAAAGGAATTTTAAATACTTCATTAATTGATGATTGTTCAATGATAATGAGCAGTGAATCTTTGGATAAGACTGAATCTAATCAAAGTGATGACATTATTCATTCTTTAATTAAAGATATAGGAGAAAAAGAGTATAAAATCTTATTAGCAACTCCTAGTTTTGAAGGAGAAATAAACATTCTCAAGTCCATACTAGAAATATTAAATAGTCCCTCAGAAGACGGAGATAGATTAGAATTATTAAACCTTATTATTTTCTATAATTTAGCTGATATTCTTGATTTACAATCTTTTAAAAGTAACTTAGAAAAATTAGAATACAGAGTTAAACAAAGAATCAATCGACCTTTTTCTGAAGATAAATTTCCTAAATTAATTATTTTTACCAGTTTTACATTAACCTGTACAGCTATTGTTAATTATCTAGTAGAGAAGTTTGGTAAAGATACTGTGGTTAGTCATCAGGTAGGAGATAGTAAAGAAACCATTGAAACTAACTTAACTAAGTTTAAAAATGAGCCTCGATGTTTTATTTTAGTAGCTGATAAATCAGGAGAAGAAGGCAAAAACTTACAATTTGTTGACGGAGTTATTCATTTTGACTTACCCTTTTCCCCTAACCAACTAGAACAAAGATTAGGAAGAATAGATAGAATAGGGGGAAAAATGAAAGTAAATAGTTGGTTATTAGCAGGTATTGATACTTCTAATAGTTTATCTGATGCTTGGTATCAACTCCTAAATGAAGGGTTTAATATTTTTAATCAATCTATTGCTAGTTTACAGTTTTATATTGATGTAAAGTTATCCAAAATAGAAGAAATTTTGTTTAAAGTAGGTACTGATGGTATCAAAAAAAGTATTAGTCTAATTAAAGAAGAAATAGAACAAGAAACGATTAAAATAAGTGAACAAAATGCCCTTGATGAAATAGATAATCGTTCTCAAACTGCCCTCAATTATTTTAACATTCTAGAAAGTTATGATGACCAACATCAAACCATAGAAAAGGTAGTAGAAGGTTGGTTATGTAAAGCCTTGAGATTTAAACAGGTTTATGATACCAACTTATATGATGTGAGAACCTATAAACCCACTGAAAAAACCTTAGTTTCTGCTACAGAGTTAAAAACTTATTTTGCGGGAAAGACACAGTTTAAAGGCGTTTACAACCGTCGTCTAGCTAATAAATATCAAGGGGTACACTTCTATCGAATTGGACAACCCTTAATGGACACATTAACTAATTATTTTAACTGGGATGATCGAGGAAAAGCATTTGCTATGTGGCGAAAAGATACGACATGGGATAGTAGTGAAGGAGGAGAATGGTTAGGGTTTCGTTTTGATTATTTAATCGAAATAAACTGGCAGGAAATAAACTCAGTTTTAAAAGAATTTACTCCCTCTCAAATCAATGAAAAATCATTAAAGTATCCTCATGTCAATGAAAAAGCCTTAAAACGTCAAGGAGATGCTTTATTTCCTCCCCAGGTTGAAACTATCTTTTTAGATCAATATTTTGAGCCTGTAGAAGATGATAAATTATTACGGATTTTACAACGTTCTTATTGTCGGAAAGGAGGAGAAAACCGTGACTATAACTTAGCTAAAAATAGGTTATCCCTATTGGATGAATTTATCGATTCTAGTCAATGGCCAAACTTTTGTCATCAGGCTAGAAAACAATCCGAAAATTTACTGAGAGAGTCTTCATATTTCGTTAAAATGTGTCAAAAGCAAACCATTTCTGCTAAAGTAAAATTAATGAATCGTTTACATCAATTACAGTCTCGTTACTCCCGTTTTCCTCAACCGAAATTATGGGATGAACTGCAACTAGAAACAGCATTAAATGAAGCATTTGTCAAGGCTATTTCTACTCCTAGTTTAAAATTAGACGCAGTGGGATTTATGATTGTTTCTGGACGTTCTCCAGTAAATTCTAATGATATAGAAAATGAAACTTGAGGAGTCGTTTAAGAATCAAATGTCAACACTATGCTACCTATTGAGGAGTTGTTTAAGAATCAAATGTCAACACTATGCTACCTATTGAGGAGTTGTTTAAGCATCAAATCTAAATACTATGCTACCTATTGAGGAGTTGTTTAAGAATCAAATGTCAACACTATGCTACCTATTGAGGAGTTGTTTAAGAATCAAATGTCAACACTATGCTACCTATTGAGGAGTTGTTTAAGCATCAAATCTAAATACTATGCTACCTATTGAGGAGTTGTTTAAGAATCAAATGTCAACACTATTCTACCTATTGAGGAGTTGTTTAAGAATCAAATATCAACACTATTCTACATAAAAAAAGACTTTTAAAAAGTCTAATAATGTAACTAAATTGTTCCCTAACCTTAACTTTTTTAATCATGATAAACTTCACTTATTACTCCAACCATGACGGATACTTTTGACCATCTAAAACAGTTAATTGAAGCAGGAAAATGGGGAAAAAGACTACCTAATAATTCTTCATTCAAAGAACCCTGTCATCAACGTTTATTTAACGCCTTAAAGACTGTAGAAACAGATAACGAACCCACTCCTTTAGAATTAGTCGGTTTAATACGTCATTTCCTCAGACGAGAAGACGAAGACATCAACGGAGGAACCCCCCAAACCCTGAAAGTTCCCCGTTATTATCCTTATCCCAATGATAAACCCATCTGGGAACGATGCGGAATGGGCATTTTACAGGAAAATGATGATAATTTCCTGATTTATGCTACTCCTTGGTATCCCAACTGGTTAAATTTCTCAGAATCACCCGAAAAAGACGCATTTGCTGAGGTAAAACGGCGAAATTATAGTTATAAGACTCCCGTATTGGGTGATATTTCTACGAGATCGCCCAAGCAACCAAATATTGACTCAGGGCAACATTTTCTGTCCTTGGTAGGATTAACCCATTATCGCAGTATTGGACAAGAAGAAGCCATCAAAGCGGTATTAACCGCCCCTGAGAAGGCGACAGTGGTAATAAACCTACCCACTGGGGCAGGAAAAAGCCTATGCGCCCAACTTCCGGCACTTTTAGCCTCAAAACAAGGAGGAGTCAGTGTTATTGTTGTCCCCACCACTGCCTTAGCGTTAGATCAGGAACGGGCTTTATCTGCCTATATTTCCCATCCTACCGCTTATTATGGGGATACTTCTGAAGCAGGAAAACAACGAAGCAGGGAGATAAGTCAACGAATTAGCAAAGGAACGCAGCGTATCGTGTTTACTTCCCCAGAAAGCCTCATTTCGTCTCTATCTTCTTGTTTATACGATGCTGCTAAACAGGGTTACTTACGCTATTTGGTCATTGATGAAGTCCACATGGTGGAACAGTGGGGAGAAGAGTTTCGCCCTGCTTTTCAGGAAATTCCAGGGTTAAGGCAAGATTTACTCCGTTATACTTCCTTTAAAACTGTTTTACTAACAGCAACTCTCACAGAATCTTGTTTAGACACCTTAGAAACCCTGTTTGGTGAACCAGGGGACTTTCAAACCCTTTCGGCGGTTCAACTGCGTCCCGAACCGTCTTACTGGTTTAGTCGCTGTAACAGTGAGAGAGAACGACAAAATCGACTGTTAGAGGCTATTTATCATCTGCCACGACCTATTATCATCTATGCTTCTAAACGAGAAGATGTTTATCGATGGGATGACTTATTAGCAAATGCAGGGTTTAGACGGTTTGCAGTGATGACAGGAGAAACCCCCACAACACAGCGATCGCAACTGATCCAACAGTGGAGAGATAAAAGTATTGACATAGTGGTGGCCACTTCTGCGTTTGGGTTGGGGGTGGATCAGCAAGATGTCCGTTCCGTGATCCACGTTTGTATTCCTGAAACCATCGATCGCTTTTACCAGGAAGTGGGGAGGGGGGGACGAGACGGGAAAGCGTCTATTTCTTTGACCCTTTATACCCAAAATAATAACTATCAATTTCAGGATGATTACAAGATCGCAGCATCTTTAAACGAAAAGCGGAGTATTACCTTAGATCGGGGACTGCAACGATGGGAAAGTATGTTTAATGCCAAAAAAAGGGAATCTGAGGGTTTATATCGAGTTAATCTCGATGTTCCTCCCTCAATGTCTGGGAAGGATATTGACATGAATAGTCAACAAAACCGCAACTGGAATAGTCGAACCCTTATCTTAATGAGTCAAGCAGGTTTAATTGAAATTGACTGGAGACAACCTCCACAGCGTCAGGACTACTCTTCAAAAGAAGCTTATCAAAAAGCCTCTGAAAATCATCAAAATTCCCGTATTATCCGCATAAAAAATGAATTTCACTTAAAACCTGAAACCTGGGACAATTATGTTGAACCCATTCGTAAACAACGTCAACGACAAAACACCCGTAACCTAAAGTTGATGAAAGAAGCGTTATGGGAACGTCCTAACCGTTGTTTATCAGCGATTTTTCAAGAAGCTTATACCATTCCAGGGAAAAATGAACCAAACCCAAGAAAAAACATTTCTGTTTCTCTTGCTTGTGGGGGGTGTCCTTGGTGTCGTCAACAGCATAAAACACCCTTTGCTTCCATTATGCCCCATCCTTCTCCTATTTGGAAAACCTGTGATTATTCTCTAGGAAATAAGTTAAGTAAAATTCTAAAAAATGAAAACTTACTATTAATTTTCTATGATAGTTATCAGATAAAAAACTTGACAAATAACAACTTTTATGAGGTTTATCACAGTCAAAAAATTGATAATGAAAACTTAAAAGATTTACAAAGCAAGTTTAAAACTAATAACTTCTATAACGTTACTCAAGGTCAAGATATTGACAACAAAGACTTAAAAGGTTTACCGAAAACGTTAGAACAATTAATACAATGGTTGATTCGTCAGGGAGTGAAGAACTTAATTTCTCCTATTCCTTTAAATCTCTCTTTTTCTCAGAATGAGATTGTCTTTTTTTATGATGAGTTTCAACCAATTAAAATGTATCCTCTTCCCACTGTAATTTATCATCCTCCTAACCGTACTCTTCCTAAAAAGTATCTCTATGCTAACAAATTCAATGTTCCTCATATTATTTTATTACCCAGTAATACGAAAGATCCGAATAGAAGCGATCGCTTTCTAATTAATGTGTTTAATGGACATAGTTTTAGCCTTGATGTTTTCTGTAAGGAGATTAATTTATGAAATATTTAAAACATTTTTTTAGTAACTTAAAAAAACTTATAGCATTTCTCACTTTTACTAGAGAAACTCTAATTTATTCTCTGTTGCCTATGGCTTATTGCCTAACACTAAAAAAAGTTATACCGTTTAGTTGATATTCACGGCGAAACCTCACCAGTAAAGGAACTGCTATATTGTTGAATTCGTAATTTTTTTAGGAGATTAACCCATGAGTTTTCTAAAGTATTATTTCATCACTTTCAATTAGTTATTTCTCAAGTCATCAATTTTTCTAATTAGCAAGGAAAACAATCTATGAGTGTCTTAAAACAACCTTTAGCAACCCCTAGTCGTTTTCGAGGTATTTATCGTTATTTATTAAATACCAAACAACAACAAGAAAAAAAAGAAGTATTTGGAAAAATGGTTTCTCCTGATGAATTAGTAAAAGATAAACCATCAGAAAGACCTATGTTTGAATATTCTTTAACGGAAGCAATTAAATGTGGTCTTCTAGTTGAAATAATAACCGAAGAAATAACCGAGATTGCTATCAATAGTAATTTACCGGAAAATGTTAGAAATAAAAAAACAGGAGATTTAAAATTACCCAATACATTAAGTGATCTTTTCTTTGCTTCAAATAATGAAGACGAGTATGATTTCGGGTTAGTTTGTGCTTGGTTTTTAGCCCAATATATTTATGATCCTCCTAATACTTGGGAAAAAGTAGAACAAGCTGTACATCAACAAAAAGTTGACCAAACTTTAGGATTAAAAATGACCAATAATACCCTTTATGGTCAAATGGATGATTGGATGTGTTATCTGGGTTTAGCGTGGGGTCATGGGTTAGATAAAAAGCGCATACTTGTTCCAGACCCAACGGTTTATCTTAAGCGAAATCTTAAATCTTTATTCAATGAAACAGGAGAAAAAGTATATTTAAGAGAATTTATTTCTCGTCTTGCTAAAAAATGTCCTCTCTTTGAAACGGGACATTTTAGAGACACCATTGAAGCGAATATTGGTCAACGAGAAACTAATTATTTATCCACTTCCACTGCATTTGCTTTATTTCGACTACAAGATGAAGGATATATTCAACTGATTCGAGAGTCGGATGGAGACTTAATGCTATTACCTAAAGCACAAAATAAAATTGATGATAGTAGTCGAGTTTCTCACATTATTTTTAATGGTTTAAATAAATTATTAATTCCATTGAGTAGTCGAACATAAATAAACAACACTATGTTAAGAAATGTCAAATCACTCAATTCCTCCTAACTCTTGTAGTCGTAGAGACGTTGCGGCTTTATGTCGATTACAACCTCTCTATGACTCCTCGTTTCACAGTTAACTTTACTTTTGTTCGACTACTTAACCCCATCTTATTCTCACACAACACTTAAAGAAGGAATCAATACCATGACTTTTCAAAATTATGTTTGCTGGAAAAGCGAGAATATTCAACGCATTCTTAATATAGAAGCAATTCAACCAGAAGACCATATTTTCTTAGCGACTCATCATCCTTTAAAGATGAAAAAAAGTGAATCAATTCAAGGAACTGATGAAATTAGTTATACAGAAGAAGACTGTTTAAGAGACTTTTTACAATCTGATGATTTTGCTTTTGTTCCCATTTTAGGTCAATCAGGAACAGGAAAATCCCATTTAATTCGTTGGTTAGATGCCAATATTGAATCAACCAAAAAACGCAAAGTCTTATTAATTCCAAAATTAGGAACCAACTTAAAAGACATTATTGGGATGATTTTAAATCTTCCTGAATTAGAAGGAGAAAAATTTGATGAATATCGTAAACGTTTAATTAAATCATCCAGTAGCTTAACCGAAACAGAAGCAAGAAAACAATTACTTAATCAATTAGCGGTAGCAGTAGGAGATAATGAAAGACGAGATCATAATAAATTAACAGAAGAAGAACAATATTTAGTAGAGAGTTTAGACTCTCTTTTATATGATCCCTATTTTCGTAAAGAGTATTGGTTAAAAGATGAAGGTATTATTCATCGTCTTGTTACCCATACTTTAGGTTATCAAAATACTATTGAAAATGTTGAAAAAAGACGAGAATTTACTTTAGAAGATCTTCCATTATCCATTGTTGGTTTACAAAAAGCAGGAGAACAAGCGACAGATTTCTATCGTTTTCTTATTGGTGATGAAGACGTTCAAAAAGACACGGTAAGCTGGTTAAATAAACATTTAGATGAAGCTATCACAAAGGTTTTGAACTTAGGGAAAGAAGACTTACAAATACTAATGCGAGAAGTGAGAGAAACTCTTGCTCACAAAGAAGTAGAATTAGTCTTATTAATTGAAGATTTTGCCAAATTACAGGGAATAGATAGGGAAGTTTTAGAAGCAGTTTTAGCTAGACCCCAACAAGCAGGAAGTCAACCCTTATGCGCTATTCGCACGGCCTTAGCTTGCACAACTGGTTATTTTAATGGTTTAATTCAAAGCTTTGATACCATTCAACAAAGAGTCACTTTTAAAGTTAGTTTAGACGTGGGAGAAATTAGTGATCACTCCTTAGTAACAGAAGCAGATATTCAACAAATGGTGGCCAGATATTTAAACGCTGTCCGTCATCAAAATAGTGATTTAAAACAATGGTTAGAAGACTACAAAAATGATGAAAATAATTCTCAACCTCCTAATTTTTGTGAAGACTGTCAACACCGTCAAGACTGTCATAAAGGGTTTGGTGATATTAATGGGATGGGACTTTATCCCTTTACTCCCATTGCGTTACAACAAATGAGAAAACGGGTTAACCCTGATCATTTTAATCCCCGTATTCTCTTAAAAGATGTTCTTAAATATACCCTGGAAAATTCAGTTGAGAACATTGAAAATGGTTCTTTTCCTTCTACTTCAATACGAGAACATTTCGGCAAAATGCGTTTAAGTGCTATTACTCAAAGTGATATTAAAAGTAAAGATACTAAACATTCCCAACGTCGTCAAACATTAATAGATTTATGGACAGATAGCGATAAAATATGTGACCTTTCTCCTGAAATTCATACTGCTTTTAATCTTCCTCCTTTGGGAGTTGAAGTCATTGAAACAAATATTACTCCTGTTGTCAAAGAAACTACAGGAACCTATGAAGTTTCTCCTAACACCTCTAATGACTCAAAAATTCCCGATAAATTAGCAGAAAAACTCAACATTTTAGATAATTGGAATAATCAAGCTATTCTCCCTCAAGACGTAGAAAAAGACATCCGTGAGTTTGTTTATCCTGCGGTTTGTGAACATATTGAATGGGATACAGAAATGCTAATTAAAGGTAATTTTGCCAGTAATAGTTCTGTATTTAAACAACGTAATGTCCAAGTTTATAGTCCCAGAATGAGAGGAGAAGGTGCTAATCATGCAGGAATTATTTTACAGCTTCCTCTTAAGCCAGATGATGAAAAGCCAGATGATGAAAAGCCAGATGATGAAAATGAATTTCGAGAAACAGCCATTGCTTTTCAAGGAATGCTACTTTATAGTTACTATAAACACTGGAACTTTGAAGACGGAGATCGCTATTTCCGAACCTACGCAAAACACTTAGATCGCTGGAGTAACTACATTCTAGAACAAATTCGTTGTCGTCCTCGTATTTCGGGGGAACTCTGGAACCCCGTTCCAGCAACCGTTGAACTACTGGAAATCGCTTCTCAAATGTCTGGACTTCCTAATACTTCCATTGAAGCGTCAATTAACTCTTTATTCCTGGAAATACCCGAACTTGATGATAATAACCGTAGTTCATCTTGGAAAGCATTGTATAAAGTTTTTCAAACTAATAAAAACAAATTACTTGATATTCTCAAAAGTTATATCGGTTGTACCAAAGGGAGTCGTTTTAATTTTCAAATAATTGATACAGTCCAAATAATTGAACCCCTCAAAACAGTTCGTAAAACAGGGAATCCTCAATGTGATGTTCCTGATGATTTAAACAAAGAATATGAAGTTATCCAAAAAGTACGAAATAAAGTCGATGAACTGTTAATGAAAGCTATAGAAGAAGAAACAGATCGCCAACTTTCTACTTATGAAAAGTTAGTAGCAGAATTTGGAGAAAATGTCAACAAAAAAGAGGTTGTTTACTCAATCAAAGAAGCCATAGATCAAGCGAGAGAAGCAGGAGTTTTTGGGCAAAAAAGTGCAGAAAAATTAGGTGAACTTGTGGTTAATTTCAATAAGACAAGATTAACTAATTATCTCGAACTTATGGAAAAAGTCAAAAACGAAAAAGAATTATCAACTACTTCCTCTAATAAATTACTTTCTTTATTAAGTGAGAACAATACCAAAATCATAACAGTTTCTAGTGAATTTCTTGAAGAAAGTAATAAGTTTTTAGATAGTTCTTTAAACTCTGTTCAAGATCACATTCATCAATTAACATCAGAAGAAAACGGAGAATCAATTGAAACCATTACCCAATCTATCGAAAAGAATTTACTTGAGTTACAAGATTTACTCATTGAAATTAAGGATTTTTAAGAATCAATTATTAATTCCTAGCTATTCTATAACACTACGCATTAAGGTTTAGACTTTTACTAAGTAGTGGGACATAAATAAAGTCAACTGGGTAAATAATTCTAAGCACAGAGTAACCCTAATCCTGTTCCATGTCTTTCTCAACTGTAACGTTGATTTTTGTCCAAGGTCTTATTGTTTTATTACCTTACATCAACTAAAATTAACCAAGCTAAACAACCCATTAGTTAACGCAAACCATCAATTATTAAACTGAGAGGTCAAAACCATGTTACTAGAAAAATCTAAACAACTAATTGAGTTATCTCAAAGAAAAATTGAACTACAAAAATATGCGAATAATCAACAAGGATTTAAGTCAAGACAGGAACAAATTACTGAATACTACCAACAAGTGATTAAAGTCCTTGAACCCTTACGTTTATTTCGTAGCAAAGGATTAATTTCAGTAGATTTTGCCCCACTGGTTGAGAATCTGTTGAACTTAGTTCAATTAACCGTAAAGCACTATCAAGAAAATCCTGAATGGATAATAGATAATCAAAACTTTAATCGTTCTAAATTTCAATCTAGTATTAACAAATTAACTTCTACCATTGAAACACAACTATTAGAAATTTGGAAAAACTATCTAAAACGAAAACTTCCTAGTACCAACTCTGAATTCTTGAATATTTTAGATCAAATTGATCAGTTTAAACCAACCATTCAAAGAATTCGGCAGTTAGAAATACAGATATCCTCAGAGGAATTTCCAAAATATCAAGAAAGATTTGACCACATTGAAAACTTAATTCAACAATTAAATGATACTTGGAATACATTAAATGCTGAAAATGTTCCTGATGAAGTCTTAAAGTTTCTTAAAGCAGCAGGAAGTAATACAGGAGCATCTTTCAACCTATTAACTCCCACTGTAGAAGCGTGGATCAAAGAGCATCGTCTTTCTCATACATTACGAATCCATTTGAGTTAAATTGATAAAATATGTTGACTACTAATAATTTACTTCCAATGAAAGATGCTTCTGTTACCCTGCAAATTCCTGACCCTCTCTATCAACGTTTGGTTAATACCGCGCAAGCAGTAGGACGTTCCCTAGAAGATATTATGGTTCATGCGTTAACCGTTGGTAGTCCCCCTGACTGGACAGATGCACCCGAAGAATTTCAAACGGATTTAGCCCGTTTAGATCGCTTAGATAATGATACCCTATGGCAGATAGCTCAAAGTCATCAATCTTCAGCAAATATGGAACGCTACAACCAACTTCTAGAGAAAAATCAAGAAGAAGAATTAACCCAAAATGAATATTTTGAACTGGAAAAATTACGCTATGAAGCAGACTTATTTATGTTAAAAAAAGCCCAAGCTACTGTGTTATTAAGATGGCGGGGTGAACGTTTCTCTATCAATTCTTAAAAAAAACCTTCATCTATTGAAAGCATCCCATTTGTATAAGAGCATAACCGAAAATTAAGATAGATAAGGTTTTCAACCATTCAAAAACAGTCAAAGTGCAAAATTTAGATGCTTCTAATCTATTCTTCTATTTTTGTTATTCTATTATGAGATAATTGCCCCATTAATTTATGACAACCTATTTGTCTGAAGCTTTACGAAAGAAAATTGAAACCACTGACAAACGGCGATGCTGTTATTGTTTAACCAGTGAAGCTAATAGTGGCATTCCCATGACAATAGACCACATTCTTCCTCGTTCAACTGGAGGAGATAACAGTTTTGAAAATGTGTGTTTAGCTTGTCGTACTTGTAATGAATATAAAGGGAAAAATACAACGGCAATAGACCCATTGACAGGAGAAAAGATCCCTTTATTTAACCCTCGTCAACAACAATGGAAAGACCACTTTTCCTGGAGTGCTGATGGGACAAAAGTAGAAGGTTTAACTGCTATTGGACGGGGAACAGTCGTTACTTTACGCATGAATCATGCTGTGATTGTCAGCGCGCGGAGACGTTGGGTAAGTAGTGGTTGGCATCCCCCTATTGATTAATTTTTAGTGGTTTCATTGAAAATTAATCATTTAATATTTAATGATTAAAATTTTAGGCAAAATAGCGTTTTATAACCCAAAAATATAACTTTTATGATTGGCTAATAATTCTAATTTTGATGTTCAATATAATACATATAAAAGTAGGTGTAAAAATAAGCCAAGACGCAATTTAACTGGGTATTCTCTAATTAGCTAAAAAAGCTGATAACCCTTACGGTTCCCTGTTCCCTTGTCTCCACAAATCAATTTAGATGCTTAACAGCTTAGGAATTTAGTATAAACTCTAATCTTGCACCTTGTTTTAAATTAGCTATTTTTGATAGGCAACAAGCAAGAGATAACAGGCAAAAGTAGTTTATTTTGACTCTAACTATTTAAGAATATTTTGTAAAAATTAGAATATTACCTCAGTGATTCCCATAAATTCTCGAAGGACTTTATGACAGGCTTTAACAGTAGTTTTTGTATTAGAAATAATCGGATCTTCCGTTGCTCCTATCTGTGTCACTCCTCGTTGTAACCAAAATTTATCATTTCTTCTCCAATCAATTTTTTTTAAGTTGTTTAACCACTTTTCTAAGTCTTCTGCTGCTACATTTTCTTGATACAAATCATGAGCTAACATTCCTAATGCTTGTAAAATAACCGCACTAACTAATAAGGTTTCTTGTCTTTGTTGACTTCGTTCTTCTTTACTCATGACTCGCCAAGGATTATCATCAAAAATATTAGCCGATGTTATCCAAAAACTTCTCGCCCAATTATTTTTGTCCTCTAATTTTTTCTGGGATTTTAGATTAGGAAACATATATTTAGTTGCTGTCACTAATGTAGAAAGGGTCATTAATTTAGGATTATGAATGCCTAACCCCGTTTCTACTACTTCAATATTGTCAATAAATTGGGGTACGGTTTCTAATAAATTCTTAGCAATTAAAACTGCCAGAGAACGTTTATCGAAATAGTGAGAGAGGGAAACACTAGGACGTTGAACTAATAAGTTTTGGTCACGAAATGCTTGACGTTCTTCTTCTAAGGGTAATCCTGCATACAAAAGTACCCCGATTTCTAATTGAGATAAAATTTTAAATTCTATTGAATCTTTTTGTTGAATCTCTTGTAAAGCTTGATGAATCCCAAAACAGCGATGTTGTCCATCGGTTAACCGTAAACTAACCGAATAATAAGGCAAGAAAAGTTTGCCTTCTTCATACTTCGGTTTGGGTTGAACGTTAACACAAATAGGCGGGAAAAATATGGTTCCTATTTGATAGTTTTCCAGAATATAAAGGGCAATTTGTTTGACCCGTGCTTTGTTAAGTTTACGTTGGGCAAAATCGGGTAAATCAGGCTGATTAGGAACATATAAACGGTTATCATCGATTAATCGGGCAATATCTCCGAAAAATAAGCTCCCAAGATAGCTTAAATGTTCATCTTGAGGACTACGACGCACGGAAACGGCATTAAGAACAAGTTCCATATTTAATGGTCAAAGTAATTGTTTAGTGAGGCAAGCTTGTCGTCATGTATACATGGTAGCAAGTATGAGGTCAAGAAGATTAAAATTGCTAATGTCTTCGATTAAATATTTTAATTTTGGCCTCTACCATTCGAGTTCCTACCGAGCTTTACCAAACTCTGCATGAAATCAAGCTTTCATTGGAGAGCCAGCATTTTTCGGCTGCACCGACGATGCAAGACTTAGTGAGCGTGGCTGTTAGACGTTTTATCCGAGATTGGCATAACCCTGATGAGCAGACGAAGCTTCTTGATGAGTTATTAAGAAATCGCCAAGATTCTCGTTCGAGAATGGGGAAACGGACAGGTGACAGTAGCGAGAATACAAGATAATGATAGATATTCAGACTTTTCATAGGTGTCTCGCTCAACCTACTGCACGAGGCTATGACTTAGACGATAAGCAAAAAGAAGCAGTAGAATATAGAGATGGTCAATTGTGGCTTTTAGCTGGCCCTGGCTCTGGTAAAAGCGAGGTATTGGTAACACGAACCTTAAAGTTACTTTGTGTAGATGGTATTAAGCCCAAATCAATTTTTCTAACAACTTTTACAGACAAAGCAGCAAGAAACCTTGAAGATCGTTTAGCAACATATCTCACAGCCTTACAAAACACAGATTCTAGCCTCAAAGATGTTGATATAGCGGATATTAGAATAGGAACACTACATAGCCTATGTAATGATATTCTCCAAGAATATCGCTATCCAAATTACCAAAATGTTCGTCTTTTAGATCAAGTTGAACAAGATTTATTTACTTATCGTTATGCTGATATTTCAGATATTTCAGATTTAGGTTTTTGGGAACATTTTGATTATGCTGTAAACGATTGGCGTAATCAAAACTACCCACCTAATAAATGGAAACGAGCTAAAGCAGGAATTACACTTTTTAATCACATAGTAGAAGATTATGTTGATATAGATAAAATGCTTAATGCAGGTGGACATTGGGCTACTTTAGCCGAATTGTATCAAAAATATTCTAAAGCATTAAAAGACAATTATCGTTGCGATTTTGCACATCTTCAGGCTTACTTTCTTGAGTTTCTTAATTCTACTGCTAGTCAACAATTCTTACAGGGAGATGACCAAAATCCTCCATTAAAATATGTATTGGTTGATGAATATCAAGATACTAACCCAATTCAAGAACGAATATATCTAGCTCTTGCAGGTCAATCACCACATAATATTACAGTTGTGGGAGATGATGATCAAGCTCTATATCGCTTTCGCGGTGGTAATGTAACTTGCATGGTTAATTTTGATAAAGCCTGTCAAGGGATATTTAATCAAACTCCTCATCAAATTCAGTTAGAAAACAACTACCGTTCTCATCCTGATATTGTTAACTTTTTCAATCAATATATTACTTCATTTCCAGAAATGAATGTTTCAGGAGTTCGTGCGCCGAACAAACAACCAGTTATTGCAGCTTCATCTATTTCTGGTAATTATCCTGCTGTTTCTTGGATTCAAACAAAAAAAGTAGGAGATTTAGCTAATGCTGTTGGTAACTTTATCAATAATCATTTGATAGCTGATGGAATTATCTCTGATCTTAGTCAATGTGTTTTATTATTACGAAGTGCCAAAGATTCACCTAATAATGCAGGTAAATATATTCAAGCATTTCAGAATTTAGGAATTCCTATTTATAATCCTCGTTCTAAGTCTTTTATGGACAGTGAAGAAGTTCAGTGTTTACTTGCCTCACTGGTTCAGGTGATTGACCAAAATCATAGTTTTGAATCAAGAAGAGATCCACAGGGAAGAACTTTATCTTGGGTTACACCTATTCAACAATGGTTTAGAAGTCTTGATAATGTCAGAAATAACCCTAGTATCTCGACTAATTCACTAGATAACTACTTAAATCATAGTAATACTAATCTACTGAGGCTTTGTCAAGAAAAATCAGGGAGCTTTCTAAAGCTGAATTTACTAGAAATTATCTATCGGATTCTTGCACAAGAACCTTTTTTGACATGGAGACAAGACCCTGTAAGAAATTTACGTCTTTCTAAAGTTACTCGTTTATTTGAAGGATATAACAGTTTTAACTTAGATTCTTTAATAGCTAGTAATGATGGGACTGGAATTGATTCAAGTTTTCTCAACCGTTTTTACAATATGTTTGTCAGCTATTTAATTGAAGCAGGAATTGATGATGATGAAGACGAGGAAGTTATTGTTCCTCAAGGTTCTTTGCCTATTATGACAATTCATCAATCAAAAGGTTTAGAGTTTCCTTTTGTGTTTGTTGTTACTAAGCTAGGTCAAGAAGGAAAGGTTGGATCAGCACAAATGCTAGAAGAAACTTTAGACCCATTTAGACAGAACCTTTATCAAAGAGTTACTAGAACTCCTAAAGAATTGGCTATAGAAGATGATATTCGCTTGCTTTATGTAGCTTATTCTCGCGCACAGTATGGTCTAATTTTAATTGGAACAAAGGAGCAAATTAAAGATCATATAGCTGTTCCTAATCGAGATCATTCAGAATTTAAACGAAATACAGAGGCTCTTATTACATAAAGGGGAAAATTATGGCCATAAATAAAAGAAAGCCTTTTCAAGCTGTTTCAATTCCTTCACTTAATACACCGAATATAAAACGGCGTTACAGTGTCACTCAAGATATCGTCTCATTTAGACGTTGCCCTCGTCAATACGGGACTTTTAATGTCCATAAATATGCACCTGCTTATCAGACTCAGGCTTATTTTGGTACAATTCTTCATCAAGTTTTAGATCGTTGTCATACTCATTTTCATGGTAAGATAGAGCCTTCAACAAAAGGCTCCTTACCAGATAATGGAAACATTATAAGTGATCAAGAAATTGAGGAATATTTTGATGATCTTAAACAAGCAGAAGGAGCAAAGACAACAACCCCAACACCTCCAAGTGAAATTATCCAGTATTTTATTGAAGTTGAAAATGGATTAAAAAGTCAAGGTATTAGGGCTATAACTCAAGATATGCGAGTAAAAGCAGTACGGCTACTTCAATATTTTAATGCTCTTGAAGGACTGACACTTTATCCAAGAGTTAAAGATACAGAACATAGATTACAAGCAGATCGTACTAATCATATCCTTCATGGAGTTGTAGATCTTCTTGTTGATTCAGAAAATCTACAAGCTAATCCTGCTGATTGCGAAATGTGGGATTACAAAGGCAGTAGTTTATTAGATGTTAATCCCAAAGACTTAGTAAATTATGAATTTCAAATGCGGGTTTATGCCAAACTTTATGAACTAAAACATGGTGTTTTACCGAAAAAAGCCATTTTATATTTTTTGAATGAACTTGATGGATTAACTTGTCCTTCTCAACGTCCAAAAAATGCTCTCCTAGAAGTTAGTATTACTCCTCATGAAATTGATGATGCTGTTAATGAATTTGCACAAACTGTATTACAAATTGAACAAGCACGTCTTAATGATCAATGGAATCCAGCTACTTCGGGAAATATTAGTGAAAAAGATTGTGATATTTGTGACCTCCGTTGGGATTGTAAAACTCCTAATAATGGCAAAGGTGTTCAGTTAAGATATCCCTAATCTAATTTCTCTAAAACTTAATTTTAGTTATTTATTAATTTTAAAAGCTCACAATGACTTGGGAATCTCTTAACACGCTACTCAACCAACTATTTACTGAATTAAACCAACAAAATTCAGTCCAGTCACCTCAAGAAATCTGGGATAATTATTCGGCTGATATACAACAAATTCTCTCAGAACATCCCGATGAATTTGTTAACCTATCCCCTAACTTATCCCTCCCTAAAGCCATAGAAACGGCTCGTATGCTCTCACAAATCAAGCAGCGATTTCAAGCGGATAAAGACGGACGAAACCTAATAGGAAGAATAAGGGCTGAAGTGTTACTGCGTCAACGACCCATTAGAAATATTAATGTCAACACTTTAACAGGAGAAACTCGTTCTATTGCCAATGTCGCCGCAAATTTACCAAAACCTATTAACAACTTTTCCCAATTTCAAATAGACGGATGGAGTCAAACTTTACAAGCGATTCATCATAAAAAAGGATTAGTTATTGTTGCGCCTACAGGGTCAGGTAAAACCGAAGTTTTCTTATTACCGCTTATCTATGAAATTGCTCGACAAATACAACTTAATCCAGAAATTGCCCCTCGTTTTATTTTACTTTATCCCCGTGTTGCCTTATTAAAAGACCAACTCTCAAGAATTTTTCGCTACGTTTATCAAGCTGAACAAAATCAATTAGCCAGTGGTCAATTAGAACTTTTAAGTCGTTCAAAAAAAGCAAATCAAAGGATTATTATTGGCTTTCAATTTTCAGGAATAGCCTCAGAAACTAAATACACCCTAGAAAATCAACAGATATTTGCAGATAAAACTCGCTTTAAAGTATTACAAGATGAATGCTGTCCTGTTTGTAACCAAGGGGATTTAATTTATCAGAAAAAACGAAACTCAGTTCCTAGTCTTCAATGTAATAATGATTTGTGTGGAGCTATTTTTAACGTCTCCCTTGCTAAAAATGACCATGCAAAATATCAACCCCATCTCTTAGTAACAACTGCCGAATCTCTTGATAGAATCTATCTCAATCCTAAACCAGATTTTGAGAAGTATTTAACCCGTTTAAGTGGAGTCCTATTTGATGAAGTTCACCTCTATCATTCCCTCTACGGCGCACATATTCACCACCTCATTCAACGCCTAGAAAACTTAAGCGGAAACCCCTTAACAAAAATCGCTGCTAGTGCCACAGTTGCCCACCCCGAACGGTTTGCTAGTAAATTCTTTTATGGGGAAGAAAATCACCCGATTCTCATTCATAGTGCATCCGGTTACGAGAGTGAAGCTTCCGGTTTAGAAGTTCTCTATTTCCTTCAATCTCCTGAAGAAGCAAACCGTGTGGGAGCAGCCCCTACTTTGATTCAAAGTGCAATGGCCATGGGACACGGATTATTTGTAGATCGCCCTCATGATCAAGGAGACAGAGGGATTATTTTCACCGAATCCCTTGATATTGCCAATCGTCTGTCGGCTCAAATTCAAGACGCTGAACAAAGGCTCAATTTATGGCAATTTCGTTCTATTTTAGATAATATCGAATTTCAAGAACAAAGTTGTCCCCAAACTAATCCCCTTAACTGTTTCAGTCACTATCTTGAAGGGGAATGTTGGCGAGGCATTTTAGGAGGGGCAAACTGTACCCAACCCATTCCAGGTTTTCGGGAAAATGCCCTGAATATCTCCTATGTTTCCTCCCAACAAAAAACCAGCTATTGGGAAGGGGATATTGTCGTTGCTACCCCATCTTTGGATGTGGGGGTAGATGATAACCGAATTATTGCCACTTTTCATTATCGTCCCCCTAGAAACGTCTTCTCTTTCATTCAACGACGGGGACGGGCCGGAAGGGCAGCTAATACGGTTGCTTATACCCTCCTCATTGTGGCTAATTCGGCCAGTGATCATTTTTATTTTTTCCGTCGTCATCGTTTGGTACATGGGAGTTATGAGTTACCCTTAAACCCTAAAAATCCCGTCCTGAAAGCCATGCACGAAAGGATTGCCTATGAACGGGCGAGAATGGGTTATCATGTGCAACGATGTGGGAAAATTCCGCCAGCTATTCTGGATTGGATTTGGGAAAAATTAGAAGAATCTCCCATTATTAAACAACATTATCATCAATGGTTACAAGAACATCGTCAAGATTCAAAACGAGAAGAGAAATTAAGAAAGTGGATTACTGAGCAAAAAGAACGGTTTGAAGCTTATTTAAACCTACGCTGGACATTACAAGAAATTGAAAACGAAGCCCCAGATACTTTAACCGAACCCGTTAAAGAAACATTTAAGTTAATTCAACAATATTTAGATGGTCAAACTAATATTAATTCAGAGAGTCAAAGTTTAACTAATTCAACTAATATTAATTCAGAGAGTCAAAGTTTAACTAATTCAACTAATATTAATTCAGAGAGTCAAAGTTTAACTAATTCAACTAATATTAATTCAGAGAGTCAAAGTTTAACTAATTCAACTAATATTAATTCAGAGCATCAAAGTTTAACTAATTCAACTAATTTAAGAGAAGAAATCAATAGAAAGTTAAGAAATATTTATCAAGAATTAGGGCTATTAGTATTTGATGAAGAAGATCGAGAAAGTCGTGAAGAATTATCAAGGCTGCAAAGAGATATTTTAGAACTTTGGAATCAATTACAAGAAAAAGTAGAATTTGGTATTTGTTTTGAACAAGCAGATGGACTCTACAATTTTTTCCATACCTTAGAAAGATTCCGTGAACCAAAAAACCGTCTCTGGATTCTCAAATCTGCCCCTGATGTCATTAAAACTGTGTTACAGGCTTTATTTTATCTGCGTTTATCTGATAATTTACATCAATCTAATAATTTATATGAATCTAATAATTTGCATCAATCTAATATTGATTTCTTCATTCCTGACGCTTATTTTAACGAAGTCAAACCCATTATCGTTGCAGTTAGAACCCGTAATAGAACCAATCTTAAACAAGAAGATACCACCAAACTTTCTACCTTATTAATTCCCTATCGTACCGCCTATCGCTACCATAGCCATCCCTATCTTTCTGTGATCGAAACGGAACATGACCCCCAATGGGCAAATGTACAATGGGGAGAAGGGGGCGTTGTGGGTGTAAAGTTATTAGGAGAAGGAGTCCATTTAACCGGAGAATCTTCGGAATTTCGCCCAGAAAAGCTTTATGTTAAGGCATTAAAAGGAGATAATCAGGGCAAACAAGTGGTTAAAATATGTCCTGAATGTTGTACCATTTACAGTGAAAGTCGTCGCCGTAGATGCCATGATGTTCCCTTGCGTGCAGTTCGTTTATATGCTGAAGCTAACCTGGAACGCACCTATCGTTATAAACCCGAATCAGTTCAAACCATTTCCCGTACTCTTAATTGGGTGTCTGAATTAGAAAGTCAAATTACCGTACATGGTTCGATTGCACGGGTAGAAAATAAATTCTATGATCAACAAAAAAATGAGTATTTCACCCCTAGAGGTAGTCAACCCTGGCAATTTGAAGCCCGATATGTGGATAGTCAAGGTCATCCTGAACCTGTGCGTTATGGACTCAAAACAACAGGAATTACTTGGAATTTAGCCGAAATTATTGATAATTTATTACAAGATGAGTCCTTAAAATCTCAAATTGAACGGGTGGAAATAGAGGAAACCCATAAAACCTTTGACCAACGATTGATTTTACATACGGCCTCCCATCTACTGCAAAAAGCAATCGCATCCATCAGTGGAGTTTCCGAAGAAGTCCTTGAATATTGTTTTGATGAAACCACAGCAGAAGTGATCGTCTGGGAACGCTATGAAGGAGGATCTGGCATTTCAGAGGTCTTTATTGACACCCTTCGCACTAACCCCAAAGAAGTTTATCGAGAACTCTTAGCATCGGTTCTCTGTCCCGTTAATTTAGCCGAACGCAGGGACTGGTCAACCCCTGATGAACTGAGAAACGAATTAATAACAACTTGGAATCTGCATGATGATGCTTCAGGTAGCTTTATTGATTTAATTGTTCGTGAAGCCAGTGCAGAACGAAATACAGCAAATCTTGCTCAGAACTCTCCCACTGAAGATTCAGAAGAAGTCCAAATTACTTTACAGTGTCAACGCTTAGATGGATGTCCCGCTTGTTTGCACACTAATAATTGTACCGAACGGTTTGAACAACCCTTAGTGGTTAGTCATCTGGTGGCTGAAGCTTTGATGAGTGGGTTAGGACACCTACTTTGACTTATCAATGGATAGTGCTGGAGTTTAGACTAACGACCCAAAATCATACCGTACAGTCTAGTCCAATCATGGTCGATGGTCTGGCCGTCTGGGCGTAAATATAGAGTTCGTGCAACCAGGGGCAATCAGTGGCTAAAATGCTTGCTATCCAACGGTTTCAGCGATTCTCATTTTCCGAGAAGAAACCCCTATTTTGACCGTGCAAGTATAAGTAGATTTTATCTATTAATTTCAGCAATTCTCATTTTGAAGAATAGAAGAACAAGGTTATCTACTTCAACAAGAGAACTAACTGAAAATCTCCCTTTTTCCTTTGTTCTTTTTCTTCTGGATTTTTACACTACACACATACTACATAAAAACGAACATAGCCGACCATTCCTGATTCGTTTACTTAATCTTGATTAAGTAAATTTTTGATTATTTTTCAGTTAATTTATTCACCTTTCTTCCCCAATCTTCTCAAATTTATAAGGCTTATTAGCTTGTATTAATACACTTCTTTTGCTCACCTTCTGATATTATATAGACAAATAATTCTGACCAATCTTCAAACCATTCATATTTGACTAAAGCCCTAATATCATTAAAAAACGTTTTTCTTTTTTCTGATTTTTGTCGGGCTTTTTGATAGAGTTTATTGACTAATTCTAAGACGTTATGAAAGAGGAAGCTAAGTAAATTTAAAGCCAGCAGCATTTCCGATAAATTATCTTGTCCATGTCCAAAATTATGCTCTAAATTTGGCCCTTGATTTTTGAGGAGGTTATTTCCTTCATTTTCTACCTTCCATCTCGTCCGTCCACTGGTTATTATCTTTTCCATTTTTTCATCATTTAATTGATGATTGGTTATAAAACTATTGCGATAAATTACTTTCTTTTTGGCTTGATCATAGATTTCCACTTCATACCAATTGACCATTAAAGAAGGCTCAGTTTCTCTCAATGGTACATTGTTTACATACTTGTACTTATAATATAGTAGCTTATTCTTTTGATATTTTTTGACTTGCCCTTTGATGACTTCTCCATTATTTTCTAAAAAGTCCAGCCATTCATATAAACTTTTATGAGACGACGCTAGAGCCACAAAAATAAAATTATAACCCTGTTTAATAGCTAACTCACATATAGGTTGTCGAGAATAAAGATCATCTCCTAATAAAGTGATTTCTTGATTTTTTTCTGATGCCGGATTTCGTAATAACCATCTTTTGACGGCTACATTCTCACAGTCTTGCTTAGTTTTCCCATCTTGTTTTCTAATAAATTCTGGTTCTAAATTTATGACTTGTTTCTTGTCAGGAGCAACGAGAACTGGGGTAATTACTTGATGGTAATAAGTTGTTGTTCCATTTCTATGATGGCGACAATTACAATGAGGACAATTAATCTTTTTTGATGAATAATACTCAGTTCCATCTAAAGCTAATAAAAGTTGGTCATCTAAATACTTAAAATGATTAAGTATTTTATTTTCCCTTAACCATTCCCATACTGTCTTGAAGGTTTCAAAGACCGTTATCAATGGACAATGGACAATTGACAATTGACAATTGGTTAATTTGGTTTAAAACCTCCTCTTTTAAGGGGAGAAATTAAAAAAATTTTCCTTATTTTCAATCCTCTACCTTTTAGGTAGAGGTAATTGTCAATTGTCAATTGTCCATTGTCAATTGTCAATTGTTGAAGGCTGGAATCGGCTCTAATAAAGTTCGTATCTGATTATCACAAGGAATTTTTTTCAATCCAAATAAACTGAAAGCATTATCTTTTCCCCTGTTCTTTTTCATTAAATTTTGATGCTCTAAAAAAGAAGGACATTGTGTAAAAAATACGGAAAACGCAGCTATCACCAGATCTCGCATTTCATACCTTGTATTTAACCCTTTTCTTTTATCTGGTAAATCATTCAATTGAACAAAAAGAAATTTAATTAACTCTGATGGCGATATAGTAACAGGCAATATTTCCATGTAATTCTACAGTTTTAGACCATTAGCTCTCTCTCAAACTGATTGTAGTATAATTCGATTCTCTAATCCGATTTCTCTCTATTTTTACCGTAAGTATTTGTGCTTAATCTATTGGGTTTTCCTGTTAGTTCTCTAACCAGAATAGAGAACTAATGTTCTAAATTTTGCCAAAATGAGAATTGCTGGAAAAAATAACGGAAGTCACCCTCGACAAATAACGTCAATTAATTGAATAGCGAGAAGTTATCTCTCTTATGGTCAAAGTTTTAGGATCTTGAAATCATCAGGGTTTCCCCAGACTGACAAAAGAGAGATAATAAAGTTTAGTTAAACCAAGGACAAAAATGGCTCTACAATCTCTAATTCTGTTGTGTTTTCCTGTAACTCAATGTGAGAATTATAACCTTGGTCGTAAAACACTAACTGTTGTGAAGGAGACACTAAAGAGCGAAACCAAACGGCAAAAGCCGCACAGTCTTTAATATACCCATCTAAACTGATTCCCTGTAGATCTCGATGTAATGCTCCATCGAGTCTTTGTCCGGTTTCTGGGATTATAATTACCCATTCTAAGCAATAGTAATCATCAGGATTACTGATGGTTTTAATCTTAATTTTTGACCAAGATTTCTCTAAATTTTTAGTCAATTCATTCTCATTAATTTGCCAATCTGTTGTTTCTGGGGGAGTGATGAGATATTCCATGTTTTGCTTCTCCTAACTAACTAATTAAGACATCAATATAAGGCAAGTGCATTCAACAAAACCTATGACCATCTACTTACTGAATAACAACACGACCAGGTAAATTAAACTGTTGAAGTAAACCGTCAAAAAAAGGAACTGCTTCTTTAATATTAACAATTACCCGTAATGCGATGACAGGAGTATTGGGGTCATTAATAACCGCAGCATACCGCCGAAACTCGTTTTCCACATCCCCAACCGCTTTGATACGAATGAAAGGGGGAATTGTTGACCCACTGATATAGGGACTATTGTTAGGTTTTTCGATATATTTAGCTTCTAATAGTTCTCCTGTTTTTAAATCAATCCCATCAGCCCAAATTTCTTCATTTCCATCCCTGACGCGGATTTCTACGTTACCACAATGTTTGATCTGAAATAAGTGGCGTTGACTATAGGTTGGGGTTGCCTTTTTAGGAAAATTACTGGCCCATTCTTCTACCGCATTAGTGGAGTCACTCAAAATCGCCGTCCTTGTTCAATAATTGCCCAAATACATAGGTTATCAGATAATGCGTAAGCAATAACTATTTGTTCTATTTTTAGTAAGGAGTTAACTTAGAATTTTAATTTATATTCCATCCCAGGAATTGAATATTGAGAAGTCATTTGAAGAAATTCTCCCCTATGTTTTGTAAAAAAGCCAGCATTTTAAATCTGATTCTCAAAAATCTAGGACGATTATTTATGGACAAAATTCAGCAAATCATCTCTAAATCGGCTCCGTTGATTTTAATTATTTTTCCCTTAATAGTAATCACGATTTATTATTTATTTAGCAATCAAAAAGAACAAGGAATTTTAGCAATCATTATCGCATTTTCCTCTTTTGCTCTTGGAGGCTTAATCGGGTTCTTATTTGGAATTCCAAGATATTTTAACGAGAAAAAATCCTATAACTCTAGTTCTCAGTCCTCTGAAAATAGTCAGAGTCGTTCAAATCAAATTAATTATAGGTCTAATACAAATCTTGAGCAAATTTCGGATTGGCTAACTAAAATATTAGTAGGAGTTGGATTAACTCAACTACCTGCACTTCATCAAAATATTCAGGAAATTGTCAAATATTTGGTCGAAAATCTTGCTAGTGGTCAAAGCATTATCTTTGGAATAATGACTTATTATACTGTGGATTGATAATAATCGATGGTATCAACTTGAAAATTCTTCTGCTTAATTCTTAGAATTATACACTTGTAAGGTGTGTAGGCTCCCCAGCATCAGTTTAAACCGTCAAAGAAACTAAAACCCCAAATTCTGCACCGCCCGTCGTTTAACCGCCTCACCCCTCCTATCATATTTAGCAGTAGTAACAGGACTAGCATGGCCAGCCAACTTCTGCACCGTCACAATATCAACACCAGCATCTAAGAGATCACTGCAAAACGTCCGACGAAAATCATGGGGGCTAAAGCTTTCAACCCCCGCCTGTAACGCCCTCTTCTGAACTATCAATAACACGGACTGGGAACTCATTGACCTAATCACTATCCGGCCACCCTTTTGAATAGGACAAAGTAACGCCCCAGGAGTGAACCCCCTAACCTCAAGCCAACGGTTGACGATAGCGATCGCACTCTCAGGAAGATAAACCAACCGATCCTTATCCCCCTTACCCCCAATAATCTGTAAAGATCCGGCCTCTTGGTTAAAATCTTTTAATTGCAGCTTCACCGCCTCAGCCCGACGAAGACCCGCCCCGCGCAGAATGGCAATTAAGGCCGCGTCTCTTAACCCTTGGGTGGTCGTATCGTTTTCACAAACCGCCATTAAAGCCTTAATCTCAGCTTGATTTAACGCCCTACCCCTCAGTTTCTTGCAGTTATTTTTTATACTCGGTAAATCAATGGCCGCCTGATAATCATCCCCACTCATCAATCCCAACCGTTTAGCCTCCTTTAACGTTCTCCTTAACGCACACATCATTTTGGCTGCCGTCGCCGGGGCTTGCCTTTCTAACAAAGCAGCTTGAACGGCTGAAGTATGCTGATATCTTAAGTTTGCCCAATTTAAACTGAGGTGATCACATTCCCCATTGGTCAACAGGGAGGCGATCGCCTTGAGACTTCCCTGCATAGTTAGACGAGAACGCGGAGCCAGCGAGCGCAAATAAACGGCTGCCGGATGTCCCGTCAACGGAAGGGGAGAGGTTAGTTTTAGGGAAGTGGTAACTTCAACCGTTAACATAATTAGTTATCAGAAGTGGAATTCTAACAAGTAATTTTACCGTATGTTAAATATCCCTGGCGGTCGCCGGAGGCGCGCCCTTGGCGAACGCCAATAGATAATGTCTATATTGACGTAGAGTATTTTAAGAACCATCGCCTTAAAAAAACTTGAACAAGCTCGCTCTCAATTGCAGGGCAATCGCATTGAATTTTTGTTAACTTGTATTGACAAATTAAAGAGAATGTGAATTAACGATAGCCAACGGCTGAATGTTCCCTTAATTATCAACCTATTAAAGAGATTTTGAAATAGAAATGATGAAACGATATCAAAGCTTTTTCTTATTATTAACAATAGCTGTGTTCACTGGATTTATCACCCTTTTTTCTTCGGGTTTATCTGCTTCTGAATCCTGTGTTTATCATGAATCGGCTTATCAAGGATTAAATTTATCTAGTTTATCAGTTGAATTAGAAAATACAGGTTTATTAGGAGAAATTCATGGCGCAGTTACTGGGGAGCAATTATATGTTTTATCTGTTCGTGAACCTGATAACTTTTTTGAATTTCGTCACTTCTCTTTAATTTCAGCTAATCAAAAGACTCAAGAAATTTTAGGAAAAGTGAAACGGCATGATCAAGTTTGTCTTAAAGGAAAATTAATAGATAATCCCAGTCCTCAACCCCATATCTTAGTGGAATCTGCTACGATTAGGGAATCCTGGTCAGGTTTAGAGGGTCATGAAAAATATAAATATGAGGCAACGATTCCCGAAGAATTAAAAGATAAAACCCACTTAGTTGTCAAAGTTCATGCAATTAATAATCAAGGAAAAATATTAGTAGTAGAATACAAAGATAGGGTGATTCCAATTTTTGTTGAAACCCCAGAGTTAACCAAGGACTTATATCGAGGTGATTTGATTGATATTAGTTATCAAATACAACCATTACCTGAAAAACCAACCCATTTAAACTTAAACCTAGCTGTTAAAAATCCTCTTAAAATTGTAGATCAATTAGTTTCTAGACAAGGAAAAGAAGAAACCTTAATAGGAAAGTTAGTTAAGTTTCCCAAAAGTCCTCAACTGAAGTTTGATGTTTATGGAATAGAAGTCATTACCCAAGAAATTCCCCGCTATTTTACTTTAGTTAATTTTGAAGATATTCAAGAATTTGAGAATATTAGGTTGAAACTAGCTCAAATTTGGAATAATAACTTAAACACGGTCAAACCTGCTCGGAACTTCTTAATTAATCCTAACGTAACCATTGAGGTACAAGGAAAAATAAATATTATTTCTCCTCAACAAGCTAATCCCCAAATTCTGTTAGAAAATGCCAGTCAGATACAAGTCTTGTCTTCATTTCAACAAAATTGACAACACATTCGAGACTATTTAAAACATTGGACAAGTTTTAGCGGACATTATTTTCCTAAAGAAGAAGATAGAAAAAGCTTACTTAAACAATTAGATAAAGCTCAATCAATTAAAGACTTTCACCAAGTTATTGAGCAATTATTAAAGGTGGGAATTGACCCATTTTAAAGGATATTTATGACTAACTCCGACATCCGAATCAAACGCGATACTTACGACGAACTAATCAAACATCTTGAAGTACACGCCCCCACCGATGAATGGGCAAGAACCTTACTTGAACGACTACAAACCGAAGCTAAACCTTCTTATCTACTTGATAGTGGGGCTTATTTGTAGATAGTAAGAACGGGGCTGAATATCGTGTTAATTAGTCTTTTTCTTTATGCAACGAGGGGGATTGAAAATGATTTTAACAAAACCAGAAATTAAACAAGTAAGAGAAAATTGAGAAAAGCACGCCCTGACGGGAAGGTAAAAAGCAAAAAGAAAAAGGCAAAAAGATAAAATGTTTAGCTAGTTTTAGAAATAAATAATTTAAAATCAAAAATATACTTTTGCCTTTTGCCTTCTACCTTTTACCTTTGCGTAGCGCGTGCTTTCCTACTTACTCACACACACCACATAATACCGAATTGGTATTCATTTACAATAAGCCTAAAGTCATCACTTTTGACATTCAAGATATAACAGACACTTTGATAATTGTCACACTTTTCTATTTACTGCCAAACTTGGCCTTAGCTTGCTCATAAATTTCTACAGTAATTTCATTATGTCCTGCTACGCTCGCAAACTTCTCAATCTTCTTGCGGGCTGCGGGGCGTACAAAAAAGGGAATTTCTTTAAGTCTTGCTTCTGCTTCGGGTGTCCAGTTCATTCGTGGTATTGGGTTTAACGATTTAACTATAATAAAAAATCCCCACCAAAAAGGCAGGGAAAGAACAAGAGAAAAGGGTCGAACCCATAGAGTTTAACGACCAAGCTTTTGAGAGTAGGCAACCATTCCAGCACTGACAACCTGTCCATAAGTATCGAGGCGGTTTTGTTGTCCAGCGCGGGTAGGAGCGAGAAATGTATCGGTTAAGCCCATTGAGGCGAACATGATAGTAGCAGCGAGAATAATGTAGTTACGGACGATGACGGTGTTGTTGGTGGTGGTGGTAGACATTTGTTTAACCTCGTTTCCTCTTGTTACCTTCATATTACGGGGGGTCAAGGGGTGATGTCAGTCCCAAAACTTATGTATATTCAGGGTTTTCGTCCTTTCCCTTTTCGCGTGAGAAGTGGAATTAAGTAGAAATCTTTCCCTAACCCCTGTCTAAGATAAGCTCTCCCTATAGATACCATTAAAATAAATTTGTCAAGCACTCTTTACAGATTGTTACATTTGTTGTTATATTAGTTTACATAAGGACCAAAACAGAGGCAACAAGCGATGTACACCACCACTCAACTAGATAACGGACTACTCAACAACTACGCCGTTGAACCCAAGCCTTATTACGCCCAATATCCTGCGCCCTTTCAACAACGCCGCTACTTAGTTCAAGGGGCTATGGCTGCTTTATTCGTAACCAGCTTAATCATCGTTTCTGCTGTTATTAGCTAATAATTTCATCTTCTACTTGACCCTTCGGCTTCGCTCAGGGTCAATGCTGAGCGGAGTCGAAGCATTGAAAAATCGGATTTCTCCCATTGACCTCGGTGTTGCTGAGGTTTTTTGCTGTTTATGGTTAGATTTGTCTTAAAGCCCAAATGGTACAGGTTATGCAACAGCCAAGGCGGATAGGACATTTTTCAAACCTCAAACCTAATCGCGGTAAGCTTTTAACCCCCTGTCTTCTGCCTCCTGCTATACATGGCATGGAATAGGATGATACTATATTGTATGCAACAGTATGGTATGGTACCATTACTACCTAAGCCATACTTAACCTTGTTACACCGTATGGTTTGATTACTGTTCTTCTCCTAACAGCTTTTCAATTTCCTTATCCAACGCCGGACATAATACTTCTCTAATAAGGCGTTGCTGACTTTTGTTAGTCTTCTCTGAGAGAAACTGTAACTTTAAAATATAAGGTTCCGACAACCTTAAATTAATCGACTTAATCACATCATCTCTAACATTATCTTCTTCCCAGGGTAGGGGTTCTGATGATCTAACTTCTTCAACAGAAGGTGGTGACTGTAATGGTTTTTCTGCTGCTTCAATAAAATCCTGTTCAGACTGCGTTGGGGGTTTAGCACTCAAGCGGGGTTTTTTATTCATGGAATACCTCTTTATATAAGCTGGTCATTTCTTTAGCTGCCTTCAGGTCTTTGGGTTGAAGTTCTACGACAGACAGCCCACTTTTGGCCGCCTTACGGTAAGCAATGCGGTCATGAATCACGGTTTTTAATAACACCAAATTTTCAAAATCTTCCAAAACTTCTTTAGCTTCTGCTGTCTCACTAACCGAGGGGTTCGTCGAAGCACGATTAACAACTACGAAAGTTTTTAACCCTTCATTAAACGCGATCGCTTGGTTGACTAAATCACTCATCGCTCCCAACGTCCAGACATCAAATTGAGAAGCTTGAATAGGAATAATCAACTTTTCAACCACCGTCATGGCCGCCCGAAGTTCAATACTATCTCTCCCCCCTGCATCAATAATGATGTCCTGGTAACGATTCGCCAAATCTCGAATCTCCGAAGCGATCGCCGAACCAAATTTTTGAATAGAAGGAACACGATGTAATTCTTCATTTCCTTCTCTAGTGGCCGCCCAATAACTAGCACTCCCTTGTTTATCAGTATCAATCACTAGCACATCACCCTCTTGGTTACGACGCATCGCTGCGAGGTTAGTAACCAGTGTGGTCTTGCCAGTTCCCCCTTTTTCCCCACCGACAAGGATAATCATTGATTTTTTCCCCCATCAGGTTAGATGATACGATACGGTATGATACCATACCATGTAACACAGAACCAAACTATACAGTACCATAGAAAAGAGCCAAAACCCCTAACTATTGTTCCCTTTACCTTCACTTTATGAACCGATATCCCCAAGACTGGAAAACTATAGCCACCACCGTTAAGGAAGCTGCTCGGTGGCGTTGTGCCAAATGTGGAACTCAGTGTATTAAACCAGGGGAGGATATCTCAAAGCTTACGGTATCTGAAAGAAGCGCAAGAACCTTACAAGTTCATCATGCCGACTTTACACCAGAGAATAATGAAGCCTCTAACCTCATTCCCGTTTGTACGGCCTGTCATCTCAGTTATCATCAGGGGAAGCGGGGAAATGTTAGTCCTGGGCAATTATCATTATTTTCTATTTGACCCCCTGAAAAACCCGTTTAATGCTTCTCTTTTGTTAATTTTTGCAAAAAATTTTCTCAAAACTAAAACCTTTAAATGATTTAGCTATATTGTGTCTATTAACTCTGAAATACTAACTCTTAATTATGCCAACTATAAATTAATTTCTTCCCAATTTAAAGCTTCTGTAAACTCCCCTAAATGTTTAACATTTGTCGTAGCAATGACAATATAGCGACTAGGGTATTTACTTTTGAGTAAACGCCAATGAGAAATAATAATCATATCGACATCAAAGCTCGCATCGTCAGCCGTTTTTCTTCCTTTTTGACGAGCTTCAACCCAAGTTTGAGATGCTGAAAACATCACTTCAGTTTCTACTTTCAGAAAGTCAATGATGTCTCTTAATTCATCTAAATTATCAACACTATCAAGACCAGGGTTTTTGACTTTTTCTAAAAGAAGACTTCTTCTTACTTCATAATCACAAACATCAGAACTAACCACATAAACCCCTTTGGCTAACAAAGAATAAAGCCAATTTTCACACAGTAAGGGTTTACCTTCCTTGTTAGGGTTTGTTAATAATCCTAAGACCCCTGAATCAAGAAAAACAATCATTGTCTAATCTTCAGAATATAGTTTAGAACCTTGGGGACGAAATTGATCAATTAACTGTTTAAACTTTTCAAAACCTTCTTGTCTTTCTTCCGCTTCTTCCTCAGTTATCTGTAAAGTTTTTTGTCGTCTTTCTTCTAATTTCTTTAAAGCCACCTGATTCCGTTTTATTTGTTCTTCTCTATCCCAATCAGGATAATCTTTCAGTTTGACTTGTAAGCTCATAATTATCTCCTCGCCATGACAGTTATTATCATTATAACTTAAACTTTAACCATGAAGACTTTATAATTAATAAAGAATAAACTCTCTCTCCACCGCCAAGGAACGGTTCTATCAACTAATGACTATTAACCATCAATTAATATGTTAGTTTTTCTGACTATTGGGGAATTCTAGAATTATATACTCGCCTATTGACAAATGGTCACTTAACACTTACCTATGATGACTCCCACCCATATCGCTTTTAGTGTTAGTTTAACCAGCATTGTCCTGGGAACCGCTAACTTAGAACTTTTGGGGGTAGCTGCGATCGCCATCATCTCTATCAATATTAACAGTGCAGGGGGCATCATCAGAAGCTTTAACCAAACCTTGGGCATCCCATCAGGAGCAATTGAGACGGTAAAAGCCGAATCTTCCCTATATTTACTCAATATTAAGGTTAAAGGCGGTTAACCTCTGGGAGTCCTATGGAAGTGATGAGATTATTAGGGGATTATTCTGTGTCAGGAAGTTTAATTGTCAGGACAATTAACGCCAAATAAAACTACAATAAAACTAATCATTATGGAGATGTAACGTTATGATTTTTCACTTATCAATTGCGGTTGATAATCCCAAGCACGTTGCTTCTGTTCTAGCAGAAATCTTCAAAGGAGAATTCACGGAATTTCCGCCCCATCCCGGCAGTTATATGAGTTTTGCTTTTGATAAATATGGGACAGCCATTGAAGTTTATCCCAAAGGCACAGAATTAAACCCTGGTACTAACCAAGACGAATTAAAGTTTAAACACAATGATTCCAGTTCCCAATTTACCGCTACTCATGCAGCGATTTCTGTGCCATTAAGTCAAGAAGAAATTGAAGAAATTGGACAAAGAGAAGGATGGCGAGTCGTTCATTGTAGTCGAGAAGGATTGTTTGAAGTGATGGAATTTTGGCTTGAAAACACTGTCATGTTAGAACTCTTAACCCCAGAAATGGCACAGCAGTATCAACAAACGATGAACCCGGAAAAGTTGCATCAATTATTCGCTCAAATGAAAAACATTTCCTAACTTAATTAATTTTCAATGCTTCGACTCCCTTCGACAAAGCTCCCTTCGACAAAGCTCAGGGCAAGCCGCTAAGCATTGACCCTGAGCGAAGCCGAAGGGTCAATTAGCCCTTGAACAAGGAAAACTTATCTCCCAGATAAAATCAGAAATTTTCTGCTGTTTATGACTAATTTTAGGAGAAATATCGATCCAAGAGACAAAAAATTCCTCAGTCGTCTAATACATATACCGAATATGTATGTAGGGAAATAAGGCGATCCCATCATCTTGGCTGTCAAATACATATACCGAATATGTAGGCAATGACCCTATCTCAGTTTTTTGGCTATAATTATATACATATACCGAATATGTATTAGACATGAGAACCCCCCAACAACGATGGAACGAGCAAAACCCCGAAGTTATTGCTAAAGCTACCCAGAAGTGGAAGTCAAAAAAAGTACGAATTGAATTCTTTTTAGAGCTAGGAGAAGCTGAACCGCTTCTCAAAATGGCTGGAAGTCGATCTGGTAATGCCAAGCGGTTATTACTAGAGGCTTTGAAGAGAGTAGAAAATTAGGGTTTGATATCGAAACCCCTCAAAAGTTAATTTTTATCTTAATAATGACTCTTATCTGTCATCAGAAGTGTAACCTAAAAACTCACCACTCTCTCGCATTGCTCGATAAGAAGCCCAGTTCAGTATGGGAGTTTGTTCAGTTGACTTCAATCTTTTTTCTGCTTGACTTTGTTCTATTGAACAAGAATTCTGTAAAAATTCTCGTAAGGTATGATCAACTTGAGAGATCCCTGTTAAATATTTATTCATAATTTTTTTTGACATAATCAAATGGATAATATTAATCTCCCTCTAGACTCGTTAACCTCAATTTTAGATCAAATTCAGATAGATGGTGACGATTTTAGTAACTGCGCCAATCGTGATGAATTTATAGAAGCATTTAAAACTCAAATCATTACTCAATTAGAAGCATCTAATTATAAAGAAATTCTTAAAACTTATTTTAAACAACAGATAAATGACACTACCAATCATACTCTATCACCAAGTTTATTAGAAGAATCCGCATGGGAAGCAGCTAGAAATCAGTATAAAAATTTGCTTGAGTTTATCAAACAGATGGAGATTCCTAAACTGATAATACAAGCATGGGAAGAAGAAAGAATACTGAACCAACATCAAACTGAACCAATTACTGCTACCCGATTATTTCAAAATTCTCCCTATGCTCCAATTGCGTCTTGTATGCCTGTAGTATCAGGGTTAGAAGCTATTACAAAAAATTATCTTTGGCAAGACAATGGAGAGCTTCCTGCCTTTTTTAAAAAAGGATGCAAAAGTAACTCAAGTAACTATATTGTACATTACATCACTAGCCCTGGAGATATCACCTTATTACCATTTAGGGAAGCTCAAGAAATTATCAATAAATTTAGTCTAGATGCTGGCAAGCTTCACTTATTATTTTCTGCTTATTGTATGAAAACAACAGAACCTTGGCGTTCTGAATTTACTCTTAAAGCTAGTGATATATTGAAAATATTTAATGAAAACCGTAAAGATTTTAATAAATTACAGAAATTAAAAGAGATAGCTTCTACCGCTTTTATGTTAGATTCTTTATTAGTTAAAGCTGAATGGGAAGAAGGAAAAAAAAATGGAAAAGTAATGGTAAGCGTAGCTATTTCTCGGATGTGGAACATCAGCTTTAACTATCAAGGACACAAAAACCTTTTTGGAGAAATCGAAACACCTGAAGAAATTTATATCACTATACAACCAGGATTATGGACTAAAGAATTTTTAAATAAAGCAGGACAAAAAGCCAGGAAAGCATTATATCAATTTGGATATATTTCAGAAGAACTTTTTAAACTTAATGCTTATCGAGATGAATTTATCTTACGGGGTTTAATGTACTTAACTCTGGCTAGTAGATTTCATCCTCATGGCAACTATAAAGTTTTAACCTTACTTAAAGAGTGTATTTGTATTAACCCAGATGAGAAAATAGCTAAAGCTAAAAGCGATCGCCATAGCCGTTTGAAGCTGACAAATCGTTGGGATAATTTCTTAATGACTTTAAGCAAAATGGGCTGGAATATTACCTATGATCCAGTAACTTATCCTGAAATGCTACAGCCAAACAGTGAAAAGAAAAAGCCAAGAGGTTACTTTGAAAAATGGCTAGAAGCACGACTGACCATATTACCACCCTTAGACATTCCACCCTATACTCGTACCCTGTCAACCCAAAAATCATCTGGGACACGAAAAGCCAAAAAAGATAAGAGTATAACCGCGAGCGAAATTAAAGCAGCAAGATTAAAAAAAGGTTGGAGTCAAAGACAACTAGCAGGAAAAGCAGGGATATCAGCTAGTTTCATCTGTTTAATCGAAAAAGGAACAAGAAATCCTGATACAAAATTAATGACTCATCTGTGTCAACTTCTAGACCTTGAAGTCTAATCCTCCCCATAAATATAAGTAAGTTTTCATGACCAAATTTGGGATCAGACTATATACTTCACCATTCAGTATCAGGTTGCGTGTGCTTATAAATAACGTTACTCATTTCGGGTTATCTATTCACAGCTTTCTCAAAAAAACCAGCTTAAAATCGCCCTTAAATACAGATTGGGTAAAGGTTTGAATCTGTTTACAACAACGTTACCCCTATCGGGTTATGTGTTTACAGCTTTGTCAACAAACAAAAAAGTTCAAAAATCGCCCTCAAATGCAGATTCTGTAAGGGTTTAACAATGTTTACAAAAATGCCCGAATCGGGTAACGTTTATGCCCGAATCGGGTAACGTTTACACCCGAATCCGGTAACGTTCTATTTTTAAAAGTTAGTCCTAGTCAGACTTTGAGGGTCATATCTTTTTTCCGATCAGACTGATAAGTCTGATCAACTGAAAACCCTTGATAAAAAAAACCTGACATAATTAAGGACACCCAACTATCTGAGGCTGAACCCGTTATGAATTGATCTTGTTGACTGCAACATACCTAGACACTTACAGGCAACAACACCACCTCGTAGCTATAAAATATAAAAAAAGAAACTAAGACGGAGATTTCCATCATAGTTTCTTGAATTTGATAAAAGTTATGAATTACGCACTGTCACGAAAAAATCATTTTTTGAATCATCTGAATTGGCGGTGCTGCCGCACTCGCGGAGCGAGATCGCTTTGTTTAGGGCGCAATCCAGGTTTCAGACGTTGAGTGCGTAACTCAAAACATAACCACCTCAATGATACCATCATGAAAACTTTTGAACTCACAGCTGACTACGAACAAACCAACACCGAACTTGACTACGATCAAGCCCTATACATCGTTGAGAACAATTTAGTAGATCCTTGTTGCAGTCGAGAAGATTGGGTCAAACTAGGAACGGCCATGAAATCCGCCGGCCTTGACTTTGAACACTTTGACCGATGGAGTCAAGGAAGTCCGGATCAGTATAACGCCAAAAACTGTCAATCTACTTGGAACAGTCTCAAAGAGAACAGAAGTGGTATTGCTTATCTTGTCAAAGAAGCCAAGTATCAGAGTAATTTTGATGCAAGTGCCTGGACTAAAGAATGGTATCGGCAACATGGCAACAACAATGGCTATAACAGCAGGAATGACTATGGTTTAGTCAATGGCAATGACTATAACAACGGGAATAAAAACGATTTAGCCGATAACAATGGCTATAGTTTAACCAATGGCAATGACTATAACAACGGGAATGGCTATGGTTTAACCAATGGCAATGACTATAACAACGGGAATAAAAACGATTTAGCCAATGGTAATGGCCATGGGAATAGTTTAGCCAATGG
Source organism: Crocosphaera sp. UHCC 0190 (assembly GCF_034932065.1). Lineage (NCBI taxonomy): Bacteria > Bacillati > Cyanobacteriota > Cyanophyceae > Chroococcales > Aphanothecaceae > Crocosphaera > Crocosphaera sp. UHCC 0190. The sequence continues at coordinate 425 of NZ_JAYGHP010000018.1, read as the reverse complement.
CAATGGAAGTTATCGGGCTTCTCGTACCCGTGCTATTCAACCCAAGCCTAAACGTTCCCCTCAGCCCAACATAAAGCCCCCTATCAGGCTCGAAAATCCTATTACCTTAGCAAACCCCATTCAAGTTACTGAACCCGTTAAAATAACCCGTTCTTATGGCTATGACCTCGAATATAAGTATTGGTACTCAGATAACCAATTGGTTAAACGGGTTGAATATTACAACAACGAGGGTAAACGCATTACTCCCAAGGGTAAAAAGAAGGATAAGGCAGTGATGCCCTATGTGGTTATTGACGGTCAAGAAAAAATAGGAAAAGGCGATCCGGCTTCGCAAGTGGGACAGCACCGCTTGTGGCCAGCATACCGACTCACGGAGGCGATCGCATCAAAATCCAAATACATCTTCACTGTAGAGGGTGAAC
>NZ_JAYGHP010000017.1 GCF_034932065.1 Crocosphaera sp. UHCC 0190 | reverse complement strand
AAATTTATTAAATATGAGTGGATTGAAGTTGAGGCTTACGACAATTGGAATAGCTTACTTAGCTATCTCAAAAAAGTGCTTGATAATTTTGGAAAAGACTATGTAATTAATTTTGTTTAGGCACTTATCTTTTAAGTCTAAACCATAAGCACAAGCTATCTGACAAACCATTTCTGCTTGTAACAAAGTTGTTGCTGCTAAATCTACAGCAAACAAGGCAGCAGCAACACCAGGAATTAGACTACTGGCTAATCCTGTTCCACCCGAATATATTGCTTTATCTACAATAATATGATGAGCAATTTCAGATGGCTTTTCATGAGGATATTTTTGTTGTAATTTCTTAACTTCTGTCTCTGCTTTAACAACATCAACCTTTTCAATAACCGCAACTAACCAATCAATTTGAACTGCTTTTGTTACTTCCTTGAGTTGAGGGTTATTACTGACTAAATCGAATAAATATCCTGCCCCTTTTTGAGAAATTAAGTAAGTAGTCATAAATAAAGTAATAATAACAATATCGTTTATAGTTGCGCTTTAGATCATCCAGCAAGGGCTAAAGCCATTACTACGAACCTTTATAATAATAATTGTAGGGGCTTAATACCATTAAGCCCATTTAACTGATATCCCAATTTTTTGAGCAAGTTGAGAAGATTCTAGTCCAATTTCTTCAAGTTCATCAGCCAAAATTTCACCAGGATGAATAGAGTCGTTCCAATTAGTCATAATTTATTTAAGATAAGTATTTTATAAACTTTTTATCAATTCTTGCTTAATCTAAGCTAGAATTATGAAGAAATCTATAGTAATGTAACTATACCCCTCTCACCATCGCATCTTATGTCTCTTCCCATTCGCAACGTCGCCATTATCGCCCACGTCGATCACGGTAAAACGACCCTGGTTGATGCCCTCCTCAAACAGTCCGGTATCTTCCGTGAAGGGGAAGAGGTTCCCGACTGCGTTATGGACTCGAATGCCCTCGAACGAGAACGGGGTATTACTATCCTCTCCAAAAATACCGCCGTTCACTACAAAGACACTCTAATTAACATCGTAGACACCCCAGGACACGCGGACTTTGGGGGAGAAGTCGAACGAGTATTAGGCATGGTTGATGGCTGTATCTTAATTGTAGATGCCAATGAAGGCCCCATGCCCCAAACCCGTTTTGTTCTCAAAAAAGCTTTAGAAAAAGGTTTACGTCCCATTGTCGTTGTTAATAAAATTGACCGTCCCAATGTAGACCCCCATATTGCAGTTGATAAAGTTTTTGATCTGTTCGTCGAATTAGGGGCAGATGACGATCAATGTGATTTTACTACTTTATTTGCTTCAGGTATCTCAGGTTATGCCAAAGATAACCTAGAAGATGAACCCGAAGACATGAAGCCTCTATTTGAAGCGATTTTACACCATGTTCCGCCACCGGCCGGCGACCCCACCAAACCCCTACAACTCCAAGTTACGACCTTAGACTATTCTGAATATTTAGGGCGTATTATTATTGGTCGTATCCACAATGGAGTGATCAAATCTGGACAACAAGCTGCCTTAATGAAAGAAGACGGTAGCATGGTCAAAGGAAAAATCAGTAAATTGCTGGGTTTTGAAGGACTACAACGGGTAGAATTAGAAGAATCTAGTGCGGGTAATCTGGTTGCAGTGGCCGGGTTTGCAGATGCGAATATTGGGGAAACCTTAACCTGTCCCAATGAACCCCTAGCTTTACCCTTAATTAAGGTTGATGAACCAACCTTACAGATGACATTTTCGGTTAATGACTCTCCTTTTGCGGGCCAAGAAGGAAAATTAGTCACCTCCCGACAAATCCGCGATCGCCTGATCCGAGAATTAGAAACTAACGTCGCACTGCGGGTTGAAGAAACAGACTCCCCAGATAAATTCTTAGTTTCAGGACGGGGTGAACTCCATTTAGGGATTTTAATCGAAACCATGCGTCGAGAAGGGTATGAATTCCAAGTGGCCCAACCCCAAGTTATTTATCGGGAAGTCAAAGGACAACCTTATGAACCCTTTGAATATTTAGTCTTAGATGTCCCTGAAGAAGCTGTCGGTTCTTGTATGGAACGGTTAGGACAACGGAAAGGGGAAATGAAGGATATGCAAACCGGGATTAATGGACGTACCCAGTTAGAGTTTGTCGTACCTGCAAGGGGTTTATTAGGGTTCCGTGGAGACTTTATTCGTCTGTCACGGGGTGAAGGTATTATGAACCATAGTTTCTTAGAATATCGTCCCCTTTCCGGTGAGATGGAAACCCGTTTCAATGGGGTGATGATTGCTTTTGAGGAAGGAACATCTACCTTCTATGCGATGAAAAACGCAGAAGATCGAGGTGTTTTCTTTATTGTTCCGGGTACAAAAGTGTATCGTGGAATGATTATTGGGGAACATAACCGTGGTCAAGACATAGAATTAAATGTCTGCAAGACCAAGCAGTTAACAAACCATCGTGCTTCTGGTGGGGAGGAATTAGTTCAATTACAGGCCCCCGAAGAGATGAGTTTAGAAAGGGCTTTAGAATATATTGGGGCTGATGAGTTAGTCGAAGTCACACCTCAATCTATTCGTCTTCGCAAAATGTCAGCGAAAAAGTTAGCAAAACGTTAATTTTTTCAGGTTGTAGTAGGGTGGGCATTGCCCACCTTACTTAAACAAATTAACTTGAATTATGTTTCAAACTGCTAAACTTTCGGTTAAAGATTATCAGCAAATTGTAGAAACGGGAATCTTTGGCGATCGCCGTATAGAATTAATTGAAGGAAACTTAATTGAGGTGAGTCCAGAAACGCCTTATCATGCTAACTGTAACAACAAGATTTACAAATATTTCCTCACTTTATTTAATAGTCTAGCTGATGTTCGCTCTGCCCATCCCGTCAGTCTTTCTAATTCTGAACCACAACCGGATTTAGTTTTAGCCAAACTTCCTGACACTTTATACGATACGAGACATCCTAACCCAGAAGATATTTATCTATTAATTGAAATTTCTTATTCAACGTTAAGCTATGATTTAAACGAGAAAAAACAAGTTTATGCTAAATCAAATATTCAAGAATATTGGGTTATTGATCTTGAAAATAATCGCTTATTTATCTTTCGATATCCTCAAGGGGAAGATTATCAAAATAAACTTGAATTAAACACTGGTTTAGTTTCTTGTCTTGCTTTTCCTAATGTTAAATTAGAGGTTAACAGATTGAAAAACTAACCAAGATATCTTGATTTAATTGTTATCGCTTCGCTCACCCAATTAAATCAAGATAAAAGAATAAGTAGGTTGCCTTTTATTACCTACCTATCCTAATTATAAAAAATTTGAGTAAGGGTTTAATCTCCTAAGCAAATACCCAACCCTCTAGCGGTTTTAACTAAAGTTTCTTCAGGAGTAACTGTCCGATAAGTTTTGATAGCTTCAGCAATAGGAACACTGATAATTTGTCGGTTTTGCCAAGCCACCATCTGATCGAATTTTCCTTGGGCAATTAAATCAACCGCAGCCACCCCAAACGCCGATCCTAAGAGGCGATCAACCGGTGAAGGTATTCCTCCCCGTTGAATATGTCCTAATACCGTAACGCGGGTTTCTGCCCCCGTATTTTCGGCAATTTGTTCCGCGATATATTTACCAATTCCTCCTAAACGATCTTCGCCAAATTGTTTAATTTCCTTTAATTGATCCCCCACATCTGTCCGCACGGCTTCTGATACCATGACCAAACAAAAGTGTTTTCCTCTCTCTTGTCGTTGGCGAATCTTTTGGCAAACTTTTTCAATTTTATAGGGAATTTCTGGGATTAAAATTACATCTGCACCCCCGGCTATTCCCGCAGCTAAAGCAATATGTCCCGCGTCTCTCCCCATAACTTCTAAAATCATGACTCGGTTATGACTTGCTGCGGTAAAATGGAGACGATCTAAGGCTTCTGTGGCAATATTTGTGGCAGTATCAAACCCAATAGAAACTTCTGTCGCACCCACATCATTATCAATGGTTTTAGGAATACCAATTAGGTTAATTCCCCCTTGTTGTGCGAGACGACGTAAAATCGCTAAACTTCCATCTCCCCCAATTCCAATTAAAGCATCTAATCCTAAACTATTGTAACCGTCAATGATTTCTTGAGAGCGATCAAGTAAAGTTCCATCTTCCATGGGAAACGCAAAAGGATCACCCTTATTTGTGGTTCCTAAAATCGTTCCTCCCATTAATAATAAGTTATCTAGTTTATCTATCTCGAATTCCATCACTTGTGGGGGACGAGTCATTAACCCATGAGTCGCTTCTCGAATGCCAACAACTTCCCAATTATAGGTTCCGATCGCATGATAAACCACTGCACGAATGACGGCATTTAAACCCGCACAGTCTCCACCACTGGTAAGAATTCCGATGCGCTTTTTCTCACCCATTTCTGTCATCTATAAAATCAAATTAATTCTATTGTTAGCTATGGAGGTAATCTTTTGGTTAACCTTAAGGAATTTTATAGAAATACCTAAAATTGTGCAGATTAACTAAAATTTGGGAACACTACCAATATAAGGTTATCAAGAGGGATTTACAAATGCAAGCATCAGAAACTAAGTTACAACAGATCATTGAAGGGACAAAACAATACATTATTCCTTTATTTCAACGAGCTTACAGTTGGAAAAAATCTGAATGGCAAGTTTTGTGGGATGATATTCTTGAACTTTGTAACACAGAGAACCCTCGCCCTCATTTTATGGGTTCTATTGTGACTATTCCGACGACATCTGTACCAGAAGGAGTTACAAAATATCTCTTAATTGATGGACAACAACGTTTAACAACTGTTTTTATTCTTCTAGCTGCTTTACGAGATAGAGCTACACAGTCAAAAGATGAAAAATTAGCAGAACAAATCAATAAGACTCTGTTAGTCAATCCCTATAATGAAGGATTAGAAAAATATAAAATACAACCAACAGAATTAGAATTAGATAGAGAAAATTTTTATCAAATCATTGATAATCAATCAAAAAGTAAGGAAAGTAATATTTCTCTATGTTATCTTTTCTTTGATAAAAAAATTCAGCAAAGTAAACTAGAGTTATCTAAAATAAAGAACATTATCTGTAGTAGTTTTTTTCTTGTTAGTGTTGTTCTTGGTATTGATGATGATCCTTATCGCGTGTTTGAAAGTCTTAATGCTAAGGGTAGACCATTAACACAAGCGGACTTAATTCGCAACTATTTGTTTATGAGAATTCATACAGATGAACAGGAATCTATTTATAGTAAATATTGGAAACCGATGGAAGATCTTTTAAAGGACAATCTCACAGAATTTATTCGACACTATCTAACTAAGAAGGGAGTAGAAGTTAAGCAGAATCAAGTTTATTCTGAAATTAAAGCTCAGATTAATGATCAAAATGCTGTTGAATATCTTCAAGATTTATGCAAATTTTCTCAATATTATGCTAAGCTTCTTAATCCAGATCAAGAGCAAAAAGAAAATATTCGTCACTATCTGCATCGTCTTAACCGTTTAGAAGTTACTACTATTTATCCATTTTTATTAAACTGTTATGATGATTGGATGCAAGCCAAAATAACAGAAAAAGATTTTATAGATATTCTCAAAATCTTAGAAAACTTTATTTTGCGGCGGTTTGTTTGTAATGTGCAAACGAGAGGATTAAATAGAATTTTTGCTTTACTTTATGCCCAAGTTAGTAAAGATACGAATTTGGCTTCAGATACCTTTATTGAACGATTAAAATTAGTGTTACAAAATCGTGATTATCCCAAAGATCAAGAGTTTAAAGATAGATTAAAGGAAGTTAATCTTTATGGGAATAATCGTTCTAAAAAAACTAAATTAATTCTCGAATCTATTGAAGCTTTTTATAACCATAGAGAACAAGCATCTTTCGATGATTTATCTATTGAACATATTATGCCTCAAACCCTTAGCGAATGGTGGAAAAAACATTTAGGAGAAGATTGGGTAGTTACTCATGAATTATGGATTCATTCTTTGGGTAATTTAACGCTTACAGGCTATAATTCCGAGCTTTCTAATGCTGATTTTTACACTAAGCTTAAGAAGCTTAAAGACAGTAACCTGGAATTAAATAAATATTTTGAAAATAAACAATCATGGTGTAAAGAAGATATAGAAAAAAGAGCAGAATATCTCGCTGATATTGCTTTACAAATTTGGAATTATTTTGGAGATGAATCTGCTCCACCTCCCCAAGTAAATAACATCACAGGAAAAACTCCTAAATTATTAACTATTTCTGGAGAAGCATATTCTGTCAAAACTTGGCGAGATGTTTTAGAAGTTACTTTAAATACAATCGCTGATTTAGAACCAGATCGATTTAAAGATATCATAGAACAATTTCCTCGCTTTGTGGGACGGGAGCAAAGAAATTTCCGTGGTACTCGTCAACTGAAAAATGGAGCATTTATAGAAGTTAATTTATCAGCTAGAGATATTAATACTTTCTGCCACAAAGCACTAGAAACCGTTGAAATATCTAGGGAAGAATGGCAGTTAGAAACTGTTGAAAAAAGCTGATAATTTTGAATTAAAACCTCAATAATTTCTATAAAACTAAACAGATAAATGATTAAACCATTGCTCTAAATCTTCTGTGGAGTGAAAATCTAATAAAGCTTCTCCCAGGTTTTCCAATTGTTCGATAGAGAGACTTTGAATTTTTTGGGATAATTGAGGAGATATTTCACCGATACGTCGGTTTAATAGACGTAGTATCAGGTTGGTTTCTCCTTTCTGTCTTCCTTGATCTTCAATTTCTTGATAAATAACTGATTCTTTCATGATGTCGTTCCTCAATAATCTTTGGATGATGTCTTTATTTAATACTAATCCAGCTAAAATGGCAGTTGATGCAGCTAGGTTACTTTGTTCTGTTAAAAAGATTAAACTATCGGCCCTAATTGGTTCTAATGATAACTCAGATGGCTTGATTTCTGTTAATTCCATTGGTTTTCCTAATAACCACGTCGCTAATTCTCTGGAATAGTGAGTTGCGATGAATTTACGGGTAGAATCATACATAGATTTTGATTAGACGAAATATGTTAACAATTATTGGTTGTGGTAATTTGAATCGTTGTGATGATGCAGTTGGGGTAATTATTGCTCAGAAATTACAAGAAATTTTTAGCAAAAATCCCTTATCTAATGTACGGATTTATGATTGTGGGACTGCGGGAATGGAGGTGATGTTTCAAGCAAGAGGAAGTCAAAAATTAATCATTATTGATGCTTGTTCTACAGATTCAGAACCAGGGACAATTTATAAGGTTCCAGGAGAAGAATTAGAAACGTTACCAGAACCCAGTTATAGTTTACATGATTTTCGTTGGGATCATGCTTTAGCAGCAGGAAGAAAGATATTTAAAGAAGACTTTCCTGCCGATGTTACAGTTTATCTCATTGAAGCAGAAAATTTAGGATTAGGGTTAGAAATTAGTCCTAGTTTACAACCCACAGTTAAACAAGTTATTGACTGGATAGAACAAGAGATTAGAGACTTTTGTGAAGTAGGAGCATAATATACTATCCCCCTACAAAAACTATGTTTATACTTATTGAACACCAACGGTTCTACCATTCGATCCAAATACAATAGGGGTGTCTTGTTTTAGGGGTTCCCAACCTACATTATACCCTGCTTTCCAAGCTTGTTTCCTAGCACTTCTAAACGCTGCAAAACTGTCAGGACGAACAACAAAGGCTAAATAATCTGTATTAGGATCAAATTTTTCTAGGGTTTTATTAAACTCTGAATCTGTTTGAGAAATGGTTTTATAAGATTCTCCGGTTTCGGGGGTTAAAGGTTCATATAATAAAGCATCAAGGTCATAAAATGTGACTTTATAATGTTCTGTTTGTCCCTGAAATCCTCGAAAGCTTTGGATAGTTTGCACACGACAAGATTGATATTCTTGAATGCGATCTAAATAGTATTGATAGGTATAAGTATCAAGATTACTGGGAACTTCTGGCAAACTACATTCAGGTAAATTTTTCATTAAAATGGCAATTTGACGATCAATTTCTTCATCATTAATATAGGAAATTTTGTTATTTCTGACTTCAAAAAATCGGGGTTTCTTTTTAGTATTGGAAACCAAGGGAGTGCTAACAATACTGCTTGATTCTACCGCAACCACAGTAATAAATAAACTAATAAACATTAAGACACCAACGGTATTGGTGAGAATATCTAAAAAAGAGTCTAGATTTTGACTGGGTGAATTGAGTTTTCTCTGTCTTCTATTTCTCATCTTTTTTTAGTTCTTCTATGGTTAGTTTCCAATTTTGATCAATGGGTTCATATCCAATATCAATTCCTTGTTTTTCTACCATATCTCTTATTTTTTGAAATACCTCTATTCCGTCAGGACGAAGAGCCACAATTAAATATTGTTTATGACGATTTTTTCTGACTTCTTTAATTAATTTATTGAGAGGAGATCGCTCATTATTGATCTCAGATTTAGCAACAAAAACTTGACTAGGATGTAACAAGACTCCATCTTCTCGACATTCAATATATTTGGGTATTTTTCCTTGGTTTTCTCCGGTGGTTTCTGTTTTCGCTATGATGGTTACTTTCCGTTCATTTTGTAACAGTTGAGTGGTTAAAACAATGATCAATAAAATTAGCGTACCAATGGTACAAGCTAAAATTGAAAGGAAGGGAAATAATTCAACTTCTAGGGAACTTCTAGAAAAAGTACGGCGACGCATTCTAAATTTCCTCTGAGTCGGTAAAGGTAATAATTCGCGGTTTACTTAACTTTTCTAACACAGGTTTTATTTTTTGAATTTCACTAATCATCGATTGAGAGAGTTCCCTGTTAACGTTTAATTGCTGTTCTAGGGTTTCTAAAAATCTGCTTTTTTCTTGTAAATTCATTTGGTTTAATTGTTCCATTTGTTCAATTAATTTACTGCTCAAAGTTTGTAATTTTTCAACTTCAAAAATAAAACTCTGAGAGAGACTTTGTGCTGCTTGTTTTGCATAAGCATGGGCCGGTTCAATTAAAGATTCTGGAGTGGGTAAATAATCTTGAAATGCTTGACGAATGGAGTTATTAATGCCATCATAGTCCAAATCTTCACCCCTTTCTTTGAGACGGGGAAACACAACATCATTGAGATAGATATCAATTCTTAGTAATAGACGAGATTCCATTCTTTCCACTAATACTAAAGGAATCATCACCAAAACACTCAATAATAAAGCCAATAATGTGGTATCAAATGCCACTGCTAAACCACTGGTAACTGTGCCAATTCCTTCCTTAATTTGTTCAATTTCTCCCGCTTGTTCTAAGAAACCAGAAAACCCATTAACCGCTTGACTAATACCAACTACTGTCCCAATAAATCCTAATAAGGGAATGGCCCAAACAAGGATACGAGGAAAGGTATAAGAAGACTCTGAAGCACTTAAATAAAAGGAAGAATCATCTAAGGCCAATTCGGCGGCGGTTTTGCGACTTCCTGATTGAATATAAGCTCCCATTACTCGACTACAACGAATGGCTAAGAGTTGATTTTGTTTAGCTAAATTTTTTTGTAAAATCAATAAATCCCGTGAACGAGGATTATCAAAATTAACTGCTTGAGGAATCCAAGAACGTCTTAAGGCACTTTTTTCCTGTTGCAGTTTAATGAGTTTAATCACTGTCAAAGCAATCACAATTGATGCTAAATAAATAACTAAATATTGAGTAATTCCCCGATCATATAAAAGAACTCCAAAAAAAGAAGTTCTAAACAGAAAAGCAACGACATAAACTGCAACCGCAAGTATTAAAGCAACGATGGAGACTAACCAGAAATTAACATCAAGTTTCTTCCGTTCCCCATCTCCCGACGTTAATAAGTATTGATTCGTTTCTTGTGTTTTCATCCTCAGTGAGTTAAATTAATGAGTAGTGAATAACTAAACCAAAATTATCGATATAAAGGCAATATTACCGTAAAGGTACTCCCTTGATCGACTTGAGAAATAACCCCAATAGTTCCCCCCATTCCTTCTACTAGGGTTTTGACGATAGATAACCCTAGTCCCGTTCCTCCAGTATGACGACTTCTCGCTTCATCTACCCGATAAAATCGCTCAAAAATGCGGGTTTGATCCCCTAAAGGAATACCAATACCGCGATCGCAGATTTGTAATTTTACCTTTCCCTTTTCTTGATCTAGTTTAATCATAATTGGCTCGAAAGACTGAGAATATTTAACTGCATTGTCAATCAAATTTAATAAAACTTGTTTGAGGCGATTTTTATCAGCTTTCACTGTTACCTTCTCAGCAGGTAGTGAAAATTTAAGTAATACAGGATATTGACTAACCATACCTTGAATTTCAGCTAATAATTCATTAAGAATAATGGGTTCAAAATGAAAGTACATTCGTCCACTATCCGCCCTAGCTAAATCTAATAAATCTTGTAATAATTGAATGGTACGATCTGCCTCTGATGCTGCTGTTTCTAGTGCTTCCCGTTGGATATCTGTTAAATTATGACCCCGACGGAGGGTACTTTGTAAATAACCAGAAACCACAGTTAAAGGAGTGCGTAACTCATGGGAAACATTACTCACTAATTGACGTTGATCTTCCCAAGCTTCTGAAAGACGCATCAGGGTAGTTTCTAAGGTTTTAGCTAATGCTTTCACCTCACTAGGTGCATTTTCTAACTGAATTTTAGCCTCTCCTAATTGTTCCGCAGAAATATTAGCGGTTAGTTGACTGATACGGTTTAGGGGTTGTAAGGATTTTTTGATGTACCAAGCAATTACCAAAGTCATACACACAATAGTAATTAAACTGGCAAAACTAAGACTCCGCATCAAACTGAGAAACATAGTTTGATCCCCCGTAATATCTTGGGCGATATAAATTTCCCCTAGGGTAACGCCCTTGACCACTAAATCGGTGGCACAGAGTAACCAATAACGTCCGTTGACCAATTGTAAATCAGGTTGAGGGGGAATATCAGTCAAGGAGACTAATTTTATGCCACGACTGCCCATTTTTAGGGGCATAGACTGGGCAAAAATCTCCCCTTGAGGCGTTTTAACCCATAAGAGGGTGTTGGTATTGGTAAGATTATCAATGGCTTTTTGCGTTCCCTCCTGAATAGAAACCATATCGCTATAGATTTCGACATCATGGGGAAAACGCCCGGCAATATATTTTGTATTATTTTTGTGGGTAATGACTAAAATATCTTGCATTCGCCAACTGATCCAAGTAACAACCCCACTTAACCCTAGGATAGAAACCGCAGCAATACCAACCGTTAATCTTATCCGTAAGGAAGTGGGATCAAAGACGTTTGTAAAAGTTTTAAGAGAAATATTAAGACGGGGTAAAAACTTCATAGGGGAACATCAAATTAAGAAAAATATTCATCCTCTTTTATGATCTGAGATTAAGCTAAGTTTGGTGTGATGGGAATCTGAGTTTTAGCTGAAAGATTAAATTTAGTCTGAATCGTCGGTAATCGGGGAATTTTGTCATAAGTTATGATTAACTGACACAAAGGCGATCGCTAGGCAGTCTTTTTTTAAATAAATCGTTACAATTGGTAACTGCTACTCGCTAAAACATTCAAAAGAGACAATGACAGAACCATTTAGATTTAGCAATGGGCAACTTGCCTACAGCGTACAAGATTTAATCGGAGTCTGCCAACAGTCTCCCGATGAAGGACTCGCATACTTAAAACGAGGGGATTTTGAGAACTGGTTGGCTTATATTGGAGAAGGAGAATTATCCAAAAAAGCGCAAGAGGTTCGACGCGCTTCTTTGTCAGATGAAGATAAATTAAAGAAATTTTTAACGAGTCTTCAGTCACCTAAAGCAAAAAAGTCAACCCCAACTCAAACGCAACCGACAACCAAAACGGTTATAGAATCTACTCCCACCCCAGAAACAGTTAATCCTGTTTTACAATTACTACAAACCATTAAATCTCTCTTGACTGGGAGTAAATAAAGCATATTGCCTTAATTTTTGGGGGATGATAGTCTTTTCTTCTTCCTTAATTGTTTAAAATATTTGTAGGGGTAACTCATCAATTACCCCTACTATCAAAGTTTATAGCCAAATTTTCTGAGTATTTGTTGTCTATCTTTAATGTCTGTTTCGCCTTCTATTCCTAAAGGAGAATAACCATCAATAACCCCTAAAATTCCCCTTCCTTGTTCGGTTTCTGCTATAATTACCTGTACAGGATTAGCTGTAGCACAATAAATTCGACATACTTCTGGACATTGTTTAATACTGTTTAAAAAGTTAATAGGAAAGGCATCTTTTAACATAATAATAAAACTATGACCTGCGGCGATCACTTGAGCATTTTTCACCGCAACGGTTTGTAGTGCTTCATTATTGCCTGTAAACCGAATTAACCTGGGGCCAGATGCTTCACAAAAGGCTATCCCAAACTTAACCTGTGAGGATATTCCTACCATCACTTCATATAAATCTTCTACGGTTTTAATGAAGTGACTTTGACCTAAAATTAGGTTATATCCTTCAGGTATTTCTAAGGGGATAATTTTAATTTCCATGTTTTATCTAGATTAAAATACTGCTGACTTCTCTAAGGGCATAATATATTATGCCCCTACTTTTTCTCCCGTTACATAGATTGATGTTCTTCGTTGTAAAAAATGGCTTCAAAAACAAGGGTTAAACTAATTAAAGTGATGGTGCATACAATTAATAGGGTTATCATTGTTTTGCCTCTTTTCTATATTTTACTTCTGTCTTACCTCTATTTTTTCAAATGGACAAGAAATTTAAGGAAAATTTAAACTATTTTTTAAATTAGTTTACAACCCACATTCCGCATTTCAAAATGTAGTATAAAAAAAATAGATTAATACAAATTTTAAAATCTCAAATTAAGTTACTTTTGGAGGAAATAGAACAATGAAACTTAAGGAAAGATTACAAGAAAAACGAGAAGCTATATTAGCTTTGGCTGCAAAACATGGGGCATTTAATGTTAGGGTGTTTGGTTCGGTTGCCAGAGGGGAAGAAACAGAAAATAGTGACATTGATTTTTTAATTGATTATGATTTGTCTAAAACTTCTCCTTGGTTTCCAGGGGGTTTATTAGTAGATTTAGAGGATTTATTAGGGTGTAAAGTTGATGTAGTTACGGAAAAAAGCCTTCATTTTCTCAGAAGTTCTGGGATAGTTAATTTAACATTCAATAATGTCTACTAGATAAATTACCGAATAAATATCCTAAACCTGCCCCAATTAATTCAGCTAAAATACTAATAATTCTAAAAATAGCAATAGCACTTAAAACAATACTAATTGGCAAATTTGATGATTGAAATAAGGCGATAATTGTTGCTTCAAACACCCCCATTCCTCCAGGCGCACCAGGAATAATTAAACCTAGTAACCAAGCAAAACTAAAGGCACTAAGTAAAATAGGGATTTGTGACATAGTGACGGGCATAAATGCCATAAAAACCAGAATAAACCCTAATCCTCTTAACAAGACAAATCCTAACTCTCCTAATAAAATATTGCCAGGATAACGATCTAAATAAACAGATGAGTTTTTGAGATTTTTCTTTGAATTCAATTTTTGGAAAAAACCAATAACTCGATTAAGAATTAAGGGATGAATACCAATGAGAACACTAATTAAAGCCAATCCTTGTAACCATAAAATTCCTAGATTATTGGTAGTCTTAATTAACCCAAGAGAATGACTAGATAAAGCAATTAATAAAGCAGCAGCAGCCATTAATAAAGGTTCTAGCAAAACACTTAAACTGGCAACAGTGACAGAACCTCCTTGTTGAGAAATTGCAGAAATACGCCCATAAAAATGCCCCACATTACCAGGCAAATATTTATAAATGTTGGTAATCAAATAAACCTTTAAACCCCATTGATTACTAAAAGATTGTTTAAATAATTTGAGTATCCATAACCAAACCCATGCTGACCAAATATGAGCAATCAAAGTAATTATTAAGGCCAAGAATAAAAATAACCATCCTTGATAATTTAAGCTGATTTCTGTCACAGATTGCCAATGCTTTTTAAAGGTTATTATAATAAAAAACAAAGTAAATCCGACAATAATCCATTTTACATAAGCTTTAATTAATGACATGATTATTAGCTAAGTAGGGGCATAATTAATTGGATAAAAACCTTATGGTGGGCATTGCAAAAAAAAACCGTGTGATGTTTTATCATAATTAATTGTAATGCTTTTATCCTAAAATATTGGGAGAAAAAGCCTCCAATGCCATTTGTTGAATGCTTCGTAATGGTTGATTAAACTTTTTCGCTAAGGCAGCACAATCTTCATATTCAGGTTGTACATTAATAATTGTTTTTTCTTCCCCCTTTCCTTGACTCGCTATCTTAACCCTTACTTGACCATATTTTATCTCAACGATCTTAATTTCTCGCTCTAAAATAGACCGTTTTTGAATTAATTGACGAATGCCTAATGTTGTGGTTTCCTTAAAAATAATTTCCTCACACGACGAAACTTTATCTAAGGGACAAATGACAGTTAATAAAATACCAGGGCGAGACTTTTTCATATTAACCGACTGGGTAAATACATCTAAGGCCCCCGCCTTCAATAAAGTATCAAAAACATAGCCAATAACTTGCGGGCTTAAATCATCAATTTGAGTCTCTAACACAGCAACTATATCTAGATTACTGTTTTTTTTTCTGAACTACTTTCCCCAATCCACAAACGCAAAATATTAGGAATAGGTAACTCTTTTGAACCCGCCCCTAAACCCACCTTTTCCAGTTTCATCTGCGGTGGTTCCCCAAAACTTTTCACCAAAGTAACCGCAATAGCTGCCCCAGTTGGTGTCACTAATTCTTGGTCAATATTATTACTATAAATCGGAACTTGACGGGATTCCCATAACTTTAACACGGCGGGAACCGGAACAGGTAAACGACCATGGGCCGCCCAAACTGTCCCCCCACCCGTCGGCATCGCCGAACAGTATAACACCTCAACCCCTAACCAATCTAACCCTAAGCACGTCCCTATAATGTCTACAAGGGCATCGGTTGCCCCCACTTCATGAAAATGAACATTTTGGGGTTCAACGCCGTGTACAGCCCCTTCTGCTATGGCTAACTGACGAAAAATATCCCGACTCCATTCTGTCACCCGTGGCGGTAAATTTGCCTGTTGAATCATCAGTTCAATTTCTGGTAAATGACGAGCAGAGGGATGATGACTATGATGGTGATGGTGGGTTTCCTGGGATTCCCTGGCTGGTGTTTGATCTAACAATAAATTAACATGAACCTTGGTGGCCATCTGTCCTTGACGGTGAACTTTTTCTTGACTTAACTCATATTCTTGGTCAATTTTTAACCCTTTGAGTTGCTCAATCAAGTATTCTAAAGGAACACCACTATCAACCAATGCGCCTAAACACATATCCCCAGCGATTCCCGTTGCACAGTCAAAATAAGCTATCTTTGTCATAAACTATGGCTATCCTCTACGATCTTCATCCCCATAATCCCCAACCTCGTCGCATTGAGGAAATTTGTGATGCCCTCAGAAAAGGGGCGATCATGCTTTATCCTACAGATACAGTTTACGCGATTGGTTGCGATCTCAATAGTAAATCGGGAGTGCAACGGGTTCGGCAATTAAAGCAATTATCTAATGATAAACCCCTGACATTTTTGTGTTCTTCTCTCTCAAATATTGCCGAATATGCGGCAGTTACAGATGAAGCTTATCGTATTATGAAAAGGGTGGTTCCTGGCCCTTACACTTTTTTGCTTCCCACGACTAAACTTGTGCCAAAATTGGTGATGAGTCCTAAACGGAAAACTACAGGAATTCGAGTTCCTGATCATCCAATTTGTCAGGTAATTTTAAAAGAGTTAGGTAATCCTATTATTTCTACTTCTGCCCATTTACCTGATGAAGATGGAGAATTTCCTACCCTTGACTTAGAAAAAGCCAAACTATTTGACATTTTTGAAAATCAGGTTGATCTGATTATTGATAATGACTTAGAACCGGGTTTTGAAGTTTCAACCATTGTTGATATGACTTCCAATCCTCCTGCTATTATTCGACAAGGGTTAGGATGGGAAGAATTGCAAAATTGGGTAACTGTTTCTGTTTAATATATCAGTTTGTAGTGGGGGCTTTAGCCCTCATAGTAAGCTTTTAAAAGCCTACTACAAACTGATTGACTTACTTACTTACTACTTTAATCAGATCTCACAATGAACGTAACACCGACTAAAATTCCTGATGTCCTAATTATTGAACCGCGTGTTTTTGGTGATGAAAGGGGCTTTTTTTATGAAAGTTATAATCATAAAGCCTTTACGGAAGCAACAGGATATGAAGTCAATTTTGTTCAAGATAATCATTCCCGTTCCTTAAAAAATGTCCTCCGAGGATTACATTATCAGATTCAACAACCCCAAGGCAAATTAGTGAGAGTTGTGGTAGGAGAAGTATTAGATATTGCGGTTGATATTCGCAAAAATTCCCCTACCTTTGGTCAATGGGTGGGATGTCTTCTCAGTGCAGAAAATAAACGACAATTTTGGGTTCCTGAAGGGTTTGCTCACGGTTTTTTAGTCTTATCTGATGTCGCAGAATTTTTATACAAAACCACCGATTATTATGCCCCACAATATGAAAGATCAATGCTTTGGAATGACCCGGATATTGGGATAGATTGGCAGTTAAAAGAAGAACCAATTTTATCCAAAAAAGATCAAGTTGGTACACCGTTTAAACAAGCAGAATTATTTGATTAAAATTCCCTATGACTGCATCAAATCAGTTACGTCAATTATTAGATAAACCAGGAATTTTGGCTGCACCAGCAGTTTATGATTGTATCGGGGCTAAGTTAGCACAAAAAGCAGGTTTTCCTCTTATTTTTACCAGTGGATTTGGAATTTCTGCTTCCCTGCTTGGTCTTCCTGACATGGGGTTTTTAACAGCAACAGAAATGTTAAATCAGGTCAGAAATATTATTAAATCTGTTAATATTCCGGTTATTTGTGACCTTGATACAGGATATGGTAATGTCTTAAATGTCAGACGAACTGTTGAAGATGTGGTGCAATTTGGGGCAGCAGGAATCATTTTAGAAGATCAGGAATGGCCCAAGAAATGTGGGCATTTTGAAGGCAAAAGAGTCATTCCTACGGTCGAAATGGTCAAGAAGATTAAAGCTGCTGTTAAAGCCAGAAATAAAAGTAATTTAGTGATTATTGGGAGAACAGATGCCAGGGCAATTTATGGACTTGATGAAGCCTTAAATCGAGGTAAACAATATCAAGAAGCAGGGGCAGATATTATTTTTATTGAAGCCCCTCAATCAATTGAAGAATTAGAAAAAATTGTCAACTATTTTCCTGATGTTCCTTTATTAGCTAATATTATTGAAGGAGGAAAAACCCCTTGTTTGACTGTAAATGAACTCGAAAAGATGGAATTTAAGTTAGTTGCTTTTGCCCTATCAGGATTATTAAGTGCCAATCATGCAGTTTCTCAATATTTTGAACAGTTGAAGGTGACAGGTTCAGTTAATTTGAATAATAATTTTCAATTTCAGGACTTTAAAAACTTAATCGAAGTTGATAAATATAGGGAGTTAGAGATGTAAAGTACATGAAAATTTTGATCGTTGAAGATGACATAGAAATTTCTAAATTGATTAAAGAAACCTTAGAAAGAGAATCTTTTTCTTGTGAAGTTGCTCACGATGGGTTAACTGCTTTAGAATTATTTCAGAGACAAGAACCAGAACTAATTATCTTAGATTTAATGTTACCAAAATTAGATGGTTTAGAAGTTTGTACCCGTATTCGTCAAAAATTAACGGCTAAAGATCCTTATATTTTAATGTTAACGGCAAAAGGAGAAGAAATTGATCGGGTTATTGGACTATCAACCGGGGCCGATGATTATTTAGTTAAACCTTTTAGTCCCATTGAATTAGTCGCAAGAGTTCGCGCTTTATTAAGACGTAGTTTACGTCATGGAGGAACTCAAAACAATGTGTATGAAACTACTCACTTTATTGTAGATTTAGATCGTCATGTTGCGACCAGAAAATTAGAAAATAACCGAGAAGAAACCTTAGAATTAACGACCTTAGAATTTAATTTATTATCAACCTTTATGAGTTATCCTGGAAGGGTATGGAATCGTACTCAATTAATCGATAAACTCTGGGGAAATGACTTCTTTGGCGATGAAAGAGTTGTCGATACTCATGTGAGAAGATTACGCAAAAAAATTGAACCTGATACCGCAAATCCTACCTTTATTAAAACTGTTGTTGGGGTGGGTTATAAGTTTGAAGATGAGTAAGAGAATAAGTAAAATTTAGGATAACATGGGAACATTAACCCCATCATTCCCTAGTCTATAGAGGAAAAGATTACTAGCTTAAATCCTATGACATCAATACCTGAATATTCTGCCATTAACGCTTTATCAGAAGTCTGGGCGATCGCCGCTAAAAAGTTCCCCGATATTGTCGCTCTCCATGACCCCCATAGTAAGCCCGAAGTTAAACTTACATACAGTCAGTTATATCAACAACTAGAAAAATTTGCCGCCGGATTACAGGCACTGGGAGTCACTCCAGATGATAAAATAAGTTTGATTGCTGATAATAGTCCCCGTTGGTTTATTGCCGATCAAGGCTCAATGTTAGCGGGTGCAGCCAATGCCGTCAGGTCGTCACAAGCCGATCACAATGAAATCGCCTATATTATCAGAGATAGTGATAGTCGTATTCTGATTATTGAAAACCTGAAAACCTTAGCCAAAATTCGCGGTTTTTGTGACGAAATTCCCCTACAATTAATCATCCTCTTGAGTGATGAAAAACCCAACCCAGAAGACAGCATCAAAACCTTAAACTATAGCCAATTGATGGAATTAGGGGCAGAAAATAGCTTACAATCTGTCTCCAAAAATAGCCAAGATTTAGCAACTTTAATTTATACCTCTGGAACCACCGGACAACCCAAAGGGGTGATGCTATCCCATGGTAACTTATTACATCAAGTCAAGAATTTAGATGCAGTTATTGAACCCAAAACAGGCGATCGCGCCCTCAGTATTTTACCCTCTTGGCATTCCTACGAACGCAGTGGCGAATATTTTCTATTGTCCCAAGGATGCACCCTCATTTATACCAATATCCGCAACTTTAAGACAGATTTAAAACGTTTTAAACCCCATCACATGGTGGGAGTTCCCCGTCTTTGGGATTCTCTTTATGAAGGTATTCAGAAGCAATTCAGGGATCAAAGTCCCACCCAACAAAAAATTGTGCAATTTTTCTTAAATATCTCAGAAACCTTCATCCTGTCACGACGCATTGCTAATAATTTAAGCTTAGATCACTTTGATGCCTCTGCCCTAGAACGGTTCACAGCGCAACTTAAAGCCGCTTTCCTCGCCCCATTACACGGCTTGGGGGATAAATTAGTCTATCAGAAAATTCGGGATGGTTTAGGAGGCAATATGGAAACCTTGGTTAGTGGGGGAGGTTCCCTGGCCAAACATCTTGATAACTTTTACGAAATTGTCAACCTTCCGGTTTTAGTGGGATATGGCCTGACAGAAACCTCTCCCGTCACCAATGCCCGCACCCATAGTCATAACCTACGGGGATCTTCTGGTCAACCCATTCCTGGTACAGAAATAAGCATTGTTAACCCTGATACCCGCGAACCCTTACCCCAAGGGAAAACCGGACTTGTTTTGATTCGTGGCCCCCAAGTAATGCAAGGATACTATAAAAAACCCGAAGCAACGGCCAAAGCGATCGATCCCCAAGGATGGTTTGATAGTGGGGACTTGGGATGGATCACTCCCCTGAATGATTTAGTAATTACCGGACGGGCCAAAGATACCATTGTCTTAAGTAATGGGGAAAATATCGAACCCCAACCCATTGAAGACGCTTGTATCAGGAGTCCCTATATCGATCAAATCATGTTGGTGGGACAGGATCAAAAAGCATTAGGGGCTTTAATTGTACCCAATTTAGACGCATTGCAAACTTGGGGAAAAACCCAACAAATTACCCTCAATTTACCTGCTCAAGAAGCATCCAAGGAAGAGGTTGTTAACAGTGATCTTTATGGGAAACCTGTTCAAGACTTATTCCGTCAAGAATTAAACCGAGAGGTTAAAAATCGCCCAGGATACCGCGCTGATGACCAAATAAAGGTATTTGAATTAATTTTAGAACCTTTTACTTCTGAAAATGGCATGATGACTCAAACTTTAAAAGTTAAACGTCCTGTGGTGACGGAACGGTATCAGGGTATGATTGACGGGATGTTTAATTCTTAGATGACTAAACTGGCCAAAATCATTAGAAAATAACGAAGTTAACTAAAGGATAGACGAATTATGGATGAAGCAAACACCAGCTTAATGCTAAAACGGCCAATCAATGTCAAGGTAATTGTTACGACTCGCTGGAAAGAAGAAATGCAGCAACAACTGCAAGCACAGATTACCCAAATTGATGGCCAAATGCAACAATTAGAAATGCAAGGACAACGGGCGATCTCTGAAATTCAAAAACAAAGTATTTCTCCCCCAGGGCCCGAAGTTTCCCAACAAATTGACAATATTCAAATTCAAGTTAACCAGAAAAAAAGTGAGTTTCTAGAACGGAAAAACCAATTTTTGCAACAAATGCAGCAAGTTCAATTATTAGAATTGGATCAAGAGGTTGTACAAGCACAAATGGAAAGCTTTTTCCGTCTCGAACAAGGAGATAATTTAGTCAAAAAATTGAATGTTGAAATTGTCCTTCGGGATGGGGTTGTAGAAGAAATTCGCGGCGATATTTAAGATCAGTAGGGGCAATTCATGAATTGCCCCTACAAAATGAAAATATCTGATTTGGATTAGTTCTAATAAGGAAATTTGGTGACAAAATGACACCGTGAGTGTTAAGATAAAACGAGCTTTGTGATAACTAAAATGTCAAGTCCCTTGCCTAATAATGTCCGTGTCACCACTAGGGTTCCTGTATCAGTCAAAGAAACCTTACAAAAGGCGGCAGACTTGACAGGGGCAACCTTAAACCAATTTCTAATATCTGCGGCAGTTAAAGAAGCACAAGCAGTGATTAAACAGCAACAGGTAATCCGTTTATCATCATCGGATGCCGATAAAATTTTTAGTTTTATTGATATTAAATGACTTCTATAATTAATAATAATTGCGATTAAACACCTCACAGTCTCCAGGCAAGACAAAAAAATGATATGTTAGGGGTAATGAGACAGACTCAACCTATGCCTTTATTGATTTTAATTGCTGATGATGACCTAGGAATTCGCGTTGCTGTCAAAGATTACCTAGAACTCCAGGGTTATGCGGTGATTTCTGCCCAAAATGGACAAGAGGCTCTCTCCCTTGTCCAAACTTATCGTCCTCACTTGTTGGTGTCTGATATCAAAATGCCCCAAAAGGACGGTTATACCTTAGTCAGAGAATTGCGACAACGGCCTGAATTTCGTCTGTTACCTGTGATTTTTTTAACGGAATGTAGTACCACAGACGAAAGAATTCAGGGATATCAGGTGGGATGTGATCTCTATTTGCCTAAACCCTTTGAAATGGAGGAATTAAAGGCAGTTATTCGCAATTTATTAGAGCGATCGCAAATTGTTCAATCTGAATGGCGTTTTTCTGAAAAAAATGCCCAAAATCAAAAAGATTTAGCGCGAGAAGAAGCTGCTAAAATTTCAATTCAAGCAGAACTCGATTTTTTACAATTAACCACACGGGAAACAGAAGTTCTCGACTTATTAACTACCGGACTTTCTAACGGAGAAATTGGTCAAAAACTTCATCTGAGTCCCCGAACTATCGAGAAATATGTAAGTAGTTTATTACGAAAAACAGAAACCAGCAACCGCGCTGAATTAGTGAGGTTTGCCTTGGATCATAATCTTATTAAATAGCATCAGATAAACTCTCTTCTAACTGATGTTGTTTCCATAAAGATTGATAGATTCCTGGTTCATTTAATAGGGTTGCATGGGTTCCTATTTGAACAATTTTACCTTGATCCATTACTAAAATTCTATCAGCTTGGGCAGCAGCAGATAGTTGATGAGAGATAAAAATAACCGTTTTTTTCTTCTCCCCTGACAAACTCTCTAAAATCTGTGTTGCAGTTTTATTATCAACACTAGAAAGGGCATCATCTAAGATTAAAACAGGAGCATTCATTAACAAAGCTCTGCCTAATGCTGTCCGTTGTCTTTGTCCCCCTGACAAAGTAATTCCTCTCTCTCCCACTAGGGTTTCATATTGTTGAGGAAAGTTGATAATTTCTTCATGAATTTGGGCTTGTTTAGCCGCATATTCTACTTCAAATTGTTCTTTTAAAGGATCGCCATAACGAAGATTATTAAGAATAGTTGTGCTGAATAAAAAGCTGTCTTGGGGAACATAGGCGATCGCTTCTCGTAACCCTTCTAATTCTAACTCAGTAATGTCATAACCATCGAGAAAAATTTGTCCTTTTTCGATTTCTAACAAACGGGGTAAACTATTGGCTAACGTTGATTTCCCTGACCCAATTTCTCCGACAATTGCTACGGTTTCCCCTGGATGAATGGTAAAATTAATATTGTTTAATGCCGGGGTGTTACTGCCAGGATAAGTATAACTTAAATGCCGGGACTTGATTTCTCCTTGAACTTTTTGTTTTGATAAATTTTGACTTTCTTTTGTATTTTTAATCTTTGATTCTGCCTCAAAAATAGCCTCTACCCGATCAACACTAACCTCTCCTCGTTGATAAGCTGTAATGGTAAATCCTAATAAAGCTGTGGGAAAAACTAATCTTTCTACTAAGATAATTAAAGCGACAAAATCCCCAATGCTAATTATACCTTGATTAATGGCTGATGTGCCAAAAATTAACAATAATAATAAACTAATGTAGGACAATCCTTCAATTAAAGGAAACAAAAAATTTCGGGTTTTAGCTAGGGTTAAATTAGCCGTGAGTAACTGGCTATTTTTCTGAGCAAAAGCCCGTCTTTCATTCTCTTCTTGGGCATAAATTTTAATTAAAGCAATGCCACTCATATCTTCTTGAATTAATTCACTGAGATCGGAAAGTTTTTGTTGTACTCTCAATTGTTGTTCTTGCAGTTTCCCACTAAATACTTGTACCGTAATTAACATTAAAGGATAAACAGCAACCGCTAATAAACTTAAGCGTACATTAATAGATAACATGACGGGAAGTGTCAAAGCATAGGCAAAAATTGTATTTGCTAGACTTAGTAAAGCAAACCCCACCAAACGGCGAATATTGTCTACATCACTGGTCGCGCGGTTGATTAAATCTCCAGAGGTATTCGTGGCAAAATAGGCGGGTTCTAGGGTCAATAAATGCTCAAAAATTCGTTGTTTTAAAGCAAATTCTACATCTCGTCCAATGCCAAAAATAAAGAGACGAGATAACATCCGAATTCCCCACATAATTGAAGCTAGAATAAACATGAGGATAACAGATCGTAAAACTTGATTAAAATTAAAACTCAAAATTTCCCGTAAATCATCAATACTATCTCGAATTAATAAAGGAATATAAACCCCTAACCCATTAGCAACTAAAAGGGACACCATTCCTAGGGTAACGATTCGCCAATGGGGACGAAGATAAGCGGCCAGTTGTCGGAGTCTTGCAGTTGCCATAAAATGAAGTTAAATATTATTTAAAACCCTTGGTTATAATTATACAATAATCTCTAATCAGAGTTAGCGATCGCAGTCATGTTATCACTTCTATTTGATTGAGCTTTTCATGAATTAAGGACTGACAAGCTTCAAGAGAAGCCCGTTTTTCCATCATTTCAATTAAAGCATCATAAGCAGTTTGATTACGAGTAATTAAATTTTTGGCTTGTAATAACGCCCAACTTTCTTTTTGTTGATAAAGGGAGTTAGGAATGCCCATAATTCTCATAATATATCGCAAATTTTTCTTATCTTCTTCTCCTCCTTCTACGTTATCATAAATCATCATTTCTGCCGCTATTCCTGCCATTAAAACTGTTAAAGTTCTCTCAAGAATTAAAGGGGTTTTTTGAATGGTTTTAGTATCAGATAAAAGGGTAAGATCAAATTGTACTCCTCCTAACCCTGGTTGTCCTTGCTTAAAGGCTTCCCAAGCTGATAAAGTATAGCCAGTGATGGGAATTCCTAAACAATAAGCAGCTAAAAAGTGTCCTGCTTCATGATGAATGACCCGCTGACGTTGTTGTGAAGAAGCAAAGAAGTCTAAGAAGATGTTTAACCCTCTCCCTCCCCAACTGACACTATCCAAGGTTGCTAGTGTTAAAATGCCCAAGGTAGTTCCGGCGGGAATGAAGGGAGATATATGCAAAACGGGACTAAGTAACGCAGATAAAGTCATCAGAAAGACTGCGATCGCCACTAAATTTAATGAAGTCTGTTCCATAATTACAACTGAGGCTAAGGGCTTTAATCTTTATGTTACAGTTCTTAACAAAAATTTGCCAGTAGGGTGGGCAATGCCCACCATGTTATGATTCTTCTGTCGGCAATCAGGGTTCAATCATTGCTGAAAATTCAGGAAGAGGATTTCTCATTACATCTTCAACAATTTCTAAATTAATTTGATCATATTTATAGGTTAAAATATCTCCCACTCCCGCTATTTTCTTCCCAGGAATATATTGATGATTTTTTCTTGGGGTAAAGCCATAATTGATTCAATGTCTTTGCTTATTGTCTTACTTATTACTGATTAAATTTTAACCCCAATGTAGATAAGGGGTAATCATTAGCAGTAAGCTAAGTAAAGGCATTTGTAACGATTAAAATATGGCAACCATCAACGATAACTATCTCAAACTCAAAGCAGGATACCTCTTTCCCGAAATAGCAAGACGGGTAAACGCCTTTGTGGAAGCAAACCCCAATGCTAAAATCATTAAACTAGGCATAGGCGACGTAACCGAACCCTTGCCCGAAGCTTGCCGTATCGCTATGATTAAAGCGGTAGAAGAAATGGGCGATCGCAGCACCTTCAAAGGCTATGGCCCCGAACAAGGTTACGGGTGGTTACGGGAAAAAATTGCTGCCAACGACTTCCAAGCCAGAGGATGTAATATAGATGCTTCAGAAATATTCATCTCAGACGGCTCTAAATGCGATACAGGCAACATTCTCGATATTTTTGGCAAAAATAACAAAATTGCGGTAACAGACCCCGTATACCCCGTTTATGTTGATACCAATGTCATGGCCGGCCATACGGGAGACATCAACGAAAAAGGAGAATATGACGGTTTAGTCTACTTACCCATCACCACCGAAAACAACTTTACCGCAGTCATTCCCAGTCAAAAAGTTGACCTCATTTATCTCTGTTTCCCCAACAACCCCACCGGGGCCACCGCAACAAAAGAGTACCTTACAGCTTGGGTAGACTATGCCAAGGCGAACGGGTCAATTATCTTCTTTGATGCCGCTTACGAAGCCTTTATCACCGATCCTAGTTTACCCCATTCTATCTATGAAATTGAAGGGGCCAGAGAGTGCGCCATCGAATTTCGCTCTTTTTCCAAAAATGCCGGGTTTACAGGGACTCGTTGCGCCTTAACTGTGGTTCCCAAAACCTTGAAAGCCCAAGCATCAGACGGCTCTGAGGTAGAATTATGGAAATTGTGGAACCGTCGCCAATCTACCAAATTTAACGGGGTTTCCTACCTAGTGCAGCGAGGAGCAGAAGCCGTCTATTCTGAGGCAGGAAAAGCCCAAGTTAAGGCTTTAGTCAGCTTTTACCTCGAAAATGCCAAAATTATCTGCAATCAACTCACAGCAGCCGGATTTGAGGTATATGGTGGGGTAAATGCCCCCTACATTTGGCTAAAAACCCCGAATAATCTGTCAAGTTGGGATTTCTTCGATAAATTGTTACAGACTACGAATGTTGTGGGAACCCCAGGATCAGGGTTTGGGGCCGCAGGAGAAGGCTATTTTCGCATTTCTGCCTTTAATAGTCGGGCCAACGTAGAAGAAGCCATGAAACGCATTACAGATCAGTTTAAGGCTTAATCTCTATTAACCAGCACGGGATAAGCTAATACGCATTTAAAATGCGTATTAGCAAGGCAAAAGGCAAAAGGTAAAAAGCAAAAGGGAACTGGGATACATCTTTTTTATTTGGTTGACATAATACCCAGTTTAAATGCACAACAGCTTACAGACAAAATCCCGTGTTTATAAAATTTTTAATTTGATAAAAAAGAAATAAAATCATGACAGAACTTTCCCAGTATCTTAATACCTTTATTGCCTTATTTGCCGTTTCTAATCCTATTGGCAATTTACCTATCTATTTGGGTTTAACTGCTGCAAAAAGTGTAAAAGAACAAAAACAAACTATTAGAACTGCTTCCTTAGCATTTGTCATTATTTTACTGATTTCTTTAGTCATGGGACAAGCCATTTTGGCAGCTTTTGGCATTAGTATCGCTTCTTTCAGAGTAGCGGGAGGATTTCTCATTTTTTTGATGGGATTTCATATGCTTCAAGCAAAAACAAGTCAAATTGCTCATACAAAAGAAGAAAACGAAGAGGCACAAACAGCGTCTTCTATTGCTGTTGTTCCCTTGGCTATTCCTTTATTAGCTGGCCCTGGTACAATTAGTTCCGTGATTGTTTTTGCTCATAACACCCAATCATGGGGTGAAAAGATAGGATTAGCAATCGTAATTTTAGTCTTAGCTGGTTTGATTTTTATCTCTTATAGTTTCGCACCTGCTATTGGTCAATTACTTGGTAAAACAGGGATGAATATCGTCACTAGGATCATGGGATTAATTACAATGGCGATCGCAGTTGAATTTATGGCCGATGGCTTAAGTTCTTTGTTTCCTGGCTGGAAATAATTGGCCAGTATTAGGATTTCATCACCCGAATAAATTCTAAGGGCAACCCATCAGTATCAGCAATAAAAGCCACCTCATAAACTTGATCGCCAATCATTTGTTGATGAGGTTCCAGTAAAATGGTCAAAGGACTAAATTGGGTCGGATCTTCTTGAGAAAGTTCAAGCAACTTAAGTTTAAGTTGGCCTAACCAACCAGAAAGATCCGAAACGCGATCGCTTAAATCAAAAGAGAGATGATAATACCCCACATAATGCTCATCTCCAAAAGCATCAGGGGCCGGTTTGGGTTCAGGAATTTGGATTAACTCAATTCTTCCCCCTAACCCTTCCATCCAACAGGCTAAAGTATAACCCGTCGTAAAGCGTTCCTGAACCGTAAATCCTAACAATTCATAAAAGGCGATCGCGTGATGAATATTAGCCGTGCGAATGGAAGCATGGTGCATGAATTTAACTCAGTTTAACCAGTTATTCAAACAAACGAAAATAGGGATAACGTTTGGGAACTCCGGGTTCCTTTTCTAAGTCAAAATTAATGACATTCCAACAAGAATCTGGCTGAAAATCCGCACTAAATTCCACCGGAAGGCCATACAACCGAGGAACCAATTCAGAATTGCCCCGCCAAGAAGTGTTACGCTCCAAATAGGTACTGACTAAATCCTTATAACGACTAGCAATAACCACCTTAGTGGCACGATATCCTTGGGTATAAAGACGATCTAACGCCTCATGAATTTCAAAGCGAATTCCGTCAGGATGGGTATGTTGTCGATACCATTCTCCTTCCCAGCGTCGCCAATGCCTACCCGATTGTAAATGAACTAATTCATTGGTATGGGGATCGGCCTCAAAAGCCCCATGACGCGGACAGAGATAAGTATCCGTCAAAGTCAACGCAGGAATCACTTGACGACAATGAGGACATTGGATGTCTGGGCCATAAATAGGGTATTGTAAACTTAGAGTCATCTGTTTTAAGTTGTCTATAGGGCATTTGGTGGTCTAGACCAGTTGCTAGTAGATATTATATCGACTAAATCCTTGGGGCCCAGATGCTACCGTGAGATTTTAGATTTGGCTTAGATTTATGCAAGACAAGTTATTTTCCCTTCCTACTTATTGGCCCCCTCCCGATCTGTCTCTAGCTTCCTTTATTGCCCCCAATGCGGTAATTGTGGGAGAAGTATCCCTCGCTACCGGATCAAGTGTCTGGTATGGTGCTGTGCTGCGGGGTGATGTGGAAAAAATCGCCATTGGAGCCCATACGAATATCCAAGATGGAGCCATTTTACATGGTGATCCCGGAAAAATGACCTGTTTAGAAGATTATGTCACGATTGGCCATCGGGCCGTCATTCATGGGGCCCATATTGAAAAAGGTTGTCTGATTGGTATTGGGGCTGTTATTTTAGAAGGGGTTCGGGTGGGCAGTGGCAGTTTAATCGGTGCGGGTGCTATTGTTAATAAGGATGTTCCCCCGCGATCGCTCGTTGTCGGAGTTCCGGCCCGCAAGGTTAGAGATTTATCAGATAAAGAAGCTGAAAAAATTATAGAACACGCCCGACGTTACGAAAAATTAGCCCTAGTTCATGCAGGAAAAGGCACAGATTTAGGATTTACCTAGATTTCCCGTCGGGACAATGTCCCCGTGCCTACCCTAAAACAAAAATTCCCCTTAATGGTAAGATAGACATCATAGAACAATCTTATCAGTTTGGACGCTACATAAGCTCTACATAAGAATTTGGTAGTTGCTGCTTTTATCAGGAGTAAGAAAGATGACTAATGAAATCGTTTACGAAATTGCCACTTTAATGCTTGTTTTGGGTGCTTCTAGTGTCAACTATCGGCAGCTTCGTAACAGTCGTCTGAAAAAAGAGGCGAAATTATTCGCACAACAACAAGATCTTACTCAAGAAAAGGCAACTTTAGAAGCGAAACTAAATGATTTAGCCGTCACGAATTCCTCTCTGCTCAAAAATAATCAGCAACTAACTCAAGATGTTAGTAACGCAACCCAGCAAATTAACAAGTTGCAAACAACCATTACTGAATTAGATCAGGAAAAAATTCGTTTATCTGATGAATTAGAGCAAGAGCAAGATAAGTTAAATTCTTTGCAAAAAACGGCTCAAGATTTAACGAGAGAAAAAGAACAGTTAGACGCAAAATATAAACAAGATTTATCCTCTCTTGAGAAACAACGCGATAGTTTACGTCGAGAAAAGGAAAATACTGCAACTCAATTACAACAGGAAACACAAAAGGCAGCTTCTGTACAGCGAGAATTAACGACAGTTAAGCAACAAAAAGAAGCCTTAGAAGCAAGTCTGAAACAGCAACAATCACAAGTGATTTCCTTAGAAGAACAATTACAGACCATTGAACAAGAAAAAGTCAGCTTAGAAAGTCAATTACAAAAGCAAGTTACAACAGTTAAGCAACAAAAAGAAGCTTTAGAAGTAAGTCTGAAAAAACAACAATCACAAGTGAGTTCCTTAGAAGAACAATTACAGACTATTGAACAAGAAAAAGTCAGTTTAGAAAGTCAATTACAAGAGCAAGTTACAACAGTTAAGCAACAAAAAGAAGCCTTAGAAGCAAGTCTGAAACAGCAACAATCACAAGTGACTTCCTTAGAAGAACAATTACAGACTATTGAACAAGAAAAAGTCAGTTTAGAAAGTCAATTACAAGAGCAAATTACGACAGTTAAGCAACAAAAAGAAGCTTTAGAAGTAAGTCTGAAAAAACAACAATCACAAGTGAGTTCCTTAGAAGAACAATTACAAACCATTGAACAAGAAAAAGTCAGTTTAGAAAGTCAATTAAAGCAAAAAGATGGATTAGAAAAACAATTGCAAACCCTAGAGAAACAAAGAGAAACCTTAGAAACTCAGTGGCAACAGCAAATTATAACCATCACAAAAGAAAAAGATGAATTAGAAAAAAATCTTGAAAAACAACAAAAACAGGCATCATCTGTAACCCAGCAATTACAGACCATTGAACAAGAAAAACTAAAATTAGAAAGTGAATTGCAAAAGCAAATAACCACAGTCATTCAGCAAAAAGAAACGATAGAAAAGCAAATCCAAGCGATCGCAACAGAAAAAGAAAGTCTAGAAACCGAACTCAAGGAAGCGAAAAAAGTCACCAAAGGGAAAGAAACTCTAGATAAACAATTAGAAAAACAACAAGAAAAAGTTTCAACCTTAGAAAAGCAACTGCAAACAGTAGAACAGGAAAAAACCACATTAGAAAGTCAGCTACAGCAAAAAATAACTGCCTTAACTCAAGAAAAGGAACAGCTAACAAAACAACTAACCGATCTCAAAAATACTGAATCGAAAGCTGAAGAAAAAACAGAATTAACTCAGAAAAAAAGTTCTCCCAACGAAGAGAAAAAAAAAGAAGAAGAAAGCAAAGAAAAAATAAAACCTGAGAATATTTTATCAGGCAAAAAAATAGTAATTGCTGGTAGTCTTACTCACTTAAATCGGGAAGAAGCAAGGATTTTAGTTCAACAAGTAGGGGGAACAATTACCAGTTCCCTCAGTTCAAAAACTAACTATATCGTAGTTGGAAAAGAGCCAGGGGATAAATTTAAAAAAGCGCAAAAATTAGGCATTTCTCAGCTATCAGAGGCACAGTTTATCGAAGCATTAGGAACAACGGGGGTAGCAATTCCTGAGCAACCATAGAATCCTCAAGATTAGGATTAATTTTCCCCACACTTTCCAATACCTTCTAAAATAAAACTTAACAGACAGCATCAGGAGGTTTCTGTGGCACTATATGCGGACTTACATCGCCATTTAGGGGGATCTGTGGTTCCCCGCGTTCTCTGGCGGTATTTTAAGCGTCATAACGAAGAAATGGCGCAACGGTTCCCCAAATATCTTGGGTTTGAGGAATTTTACACCCGCAAACGGAACACCCTAGATGAGTATTTAGAATTACACACCTTAGTGGAAAGTGTGCAAACGGAAGACACCCTTCCCTATTTCATTTATCGCTTAATTCGAGGGGCCTATATTTTCGAGAATTTGGCCTATTTAGAATTGCGTTATACTCCCTATCTTCGCACCCCAGAACACCTCGATCAATCCCAAAGAATTGAGGCCATGACTAATATTGTTGAAATTGTGGGAAAAGCGAGTCAAGTCTCAGAATATCCGATCATTATTAGTCAAATTCTTTGTACTCATTCCCGTTTACCCTATGAAGTAAATAAGGCAATTGTAGACTTAGCTGCTGATAGGAAAGACTATGTTTGCGCCATTGATGTTGCGGGGGGTGACTCCCATTATCGGGAACGGTTAGAGGAGTTTATTGGTCTGTATAAATACGCGCGATCGCTCGGACTAAAAACAACGGGCCATCTCTATGAAACCCCTGATGGTTGCTATCCTGAATTACTCCCCTATTTAATGCGAATTGGTCACGGCATTCAAATTCCTTTGAAATATCCTGAACTATTGCCAGAAATTGCCCAAGCTAAACAGTGTTTAGAAGTTTGCCCGACCACTTATTTGAAGACAGGAACTTTAGAGGATTTATCAGCATTAAAAGTGGTTTTTGATCGCTGTTTTGAGGCAGGGGTTGATATTGCAATTTGTACCGATAATGCGGGGTTACATAATGTCCGTTTACCCTTTGAATACGAAAACCTTTTGACCAAAGATGTGATTGATTTTCATCAGTTACAAGCTTGTCAGGATGCGGCATTTCGCCATGCGTTTGCTTGGCCTTATAAAGAACCACCTGCTTCTTTATTAATGGGATTACTTAAAGATAATTCCCCTGAAGAAGCATTATTATCTGTGTAAATTAGTCTGACTGTAGAGACAGTTTTAAAAGCGTCTCTACAGCTAATTCAAGAATTAGTAATAATAGGAAAATCAAGATGACTATACCTATCACTTCAACCAAAATTTTGTATGAGCAAGATTATTGTAAATGGATTCAGACAACAATTGAAAAACTCAAAATAAGACAAATAGAAGGGATTGATTGGGCTAATTTAATTGAAGAATTAACGGCCATGGGAAGGAGTGAAAAAAAAGCTCTATTGAGCAATTTAAGAATTTTATTAATGCACCTTCTCAAATGGAAATATCAACCATCTAAACGAACTAATAGCTGGGATTTTACCATTGCTGAACATCGAAACCGTCTTGAAGATGATTTCAAAACCAGTCCTAGTCTTAAACCTTATTTTTTAGAATCTCTCGATGAATGTTATGAAAAAGCGATAAAATTAGCAGCAAAAGAAACTGGATTATCTTTAGATACTTTTCCTGTTACTTGTCCCTTTACCTCTGAACAAATATTAAATTCAGATTATTTACCAGAATAAAATAGTTAGGAGAATTTATGAATAATTTAGAAGTCGTTCAACAATTATATCAATGGTTTAGTCAAAAACAATTTGACCAAATTCGCACTATTTTAAGTTCAGATATTGAATGGATTCAAAATGAAGGTTTTCCTGGGGGGAGTATTCATTATGGCATTGAGGAAGTTTTGAGTGGAGTTCTTACTAATTTTAAGAAAGATTGGAAGCAATGGAATGCTGTAGTTAAAGAGTGGTTTGATTCAGGTCATGCGATTATTTGCCTGGGATATTATGAAGGAATTCACAAAAAAACAGGTAAATTAATGAAAGCAGATTTTGCCCATGTTTATTGGTTAAAAGACTTGAAAATTTATAAATTTCAGCAATTTACAGATACACTGATGATTCAACGCGCAACGGAACAATAAAAAAAATCAGTTTTAAACATTAAAAAAAAAGTTTATCGGTTATCCGTACCTCACGAATTCTAAATCATCTAAGGTAAAATATAAATAATCATCAAATCATCAAGGAAAAGCTACTCAATGAAATTTCCGCTACAATTTATTTATGATTGGTATCGTGGTGCAATTCGTCACCCTCAATATCGCTGGTGGGTAATTTTAGGCACATTAGTTTACTTTATTAGTCCCCTTGATATTTCTCCTGATATCTTTCCTATCGCGGGACAACTTGATGATTTTGTTCTCGTTACTCTATTGATGACTGAAATTTTTCAAATGATTATTGAACGATTTCAAAACAATCCTGAAATAACCGTGGAAGAATCTCCTGAAGGAGAAACAATAGAAGTTAAAGCAGTTTCTATTGATGAATCCTAAGCATTAAACTAATTATATCAAGTAAAAATTATGTCTGAGACTGCTACAATTTTACTGGTTGATGATGAACCTGGGGTGCGTGAATCTGTACAAGCTTATTTAGAGTACAGTGGAGACTTAAAGGTTGACGTAGCAAGTAATGCAACGGAAGCATGGGAACAGCTTGAAAAAGCAATTCCTGATTTAATTATTTCTGATGTTATGATGCCCCAAATAAACGGCTATCAATTTTTAGAAAAACTGCGAAATGATCTCCGTTTTCAAGCAATTCCTGTGGTTTTTCTAACAGCAAGGGGCATGACATCAGATCGTATTCAAGGTTATCATACCGGATGTGATGCCTATTTATCAAAACCCTTTGATCCCGAAGAATTAGAAGCAATTGTTAAAAATTTATTAGAACGCCGTAAAGTCAATATTCAAGCTAATAGTGAGTCAGCAAAATTAGAAGAAATCGCCCAAGAAATCCGAGAATTAAAGGAAAAACTTGGACAACAACCTCACTTAATTACAACCCCACCCCCGATGAAAATTGATTTAACTCCGAGGGAACAAAGTGTGTTAGATTTGGTGGCAGAAGGGTTAATGAATAAAGAAATTGCTGCCCGGTTAAATACAAGCGTCAGAAATGTTGAAAAATATGTTAGTCGTTTGTTTAGTAAAACTGGAACGAATAGCCGCACTGAATTAGTTCGTTTTGCACTGAAACATGGACTAACTGAATAAGAAAAGAGAGCAATCTTACTCTTATAAATCCCGTTTTAATTGTTCTAATTCATCATCTAATTCCCACCGTTGAAATTCAGCTTCTAAGGGATCACCCGCTTTACGATAAGTTTGATAATTCATCCCCTGATTCCAACCAGTCGTATCCCAATTTGTGCTAGCTTGGCTGGTTTTTGTTTGTGTCCCTTGGGTTTGAACTTCTTGTTTCCGTTGTCTAATTTGAGTTAATAGGGTTTGGGTTTGGGCAATTTGCTGTTTAGCCCCTTCCATCTGTCCCCAAAGTTGATTTCCCTGACGTAACAATGCTGCTTCTCTCTCTTGGGCTGCCTGGGCTAAATCTAAGCGGTTAGCAGCTTTGGCCTTAGCAATTCTTTTATGCCAGGTTTGAATCTCCTCAGCTAAGGCCAGAATTTCACTTTCTAGGCGTTTTTTTTGCCCTTCTTTGTCTAAAATGAGTTTAATGGCCTCTTGTTCCTGCTCTCTGAGTTGTTCTAAGAGTGCTTGTAACTCCAGATGGGGATTATTGCGAAGAAATTCTTCGAGTCTGGTTTCTAGAAATTGACTAAAATCATCAAATACGCTCATGGGCAATGGAGATAAGGGGACTTATTTAATCTTTATTTTGAAATACTTTTGCAGAACATTCAAGGGGGTCAGAGCTTTATTAATTCTTCCTTGAGCCAGTTTCTAAAGGCTTTCATTGTTTTATTGCGTCCCTCTATTTTCACTTGTTTTAAATATTGTGGGATTATTTCTCTGATAGCTAAATTGGGAAAAGTAGGACTAAATTCAACTTGTTGATAACTGCCCTTATCTAAGACATTAATCTCTAACTTTCCTGATTCAAACCTCCATAATTCAGGAACCCCTAATGTTGCATAAATATCTTGATGAGTGCGAGAGGTGATATCAATTTCTAATGCTAAATCAGGAGGCGGATCTACTGTTAAATCAAGCCTATTTTTTCCTCTAACTTGAGCTTCATTTGCAATATAAAAACAATTATCTGGCTCAATTCCTTGCTGCATCTGTTGATTTTTAAATGTTGTTGAACCGAGGGGATAAAACTCAATTTCTAACTGTTCTAAAAGGGCTTTAATTAAATCTCCAATAATTTCTTTATTGCTTTCATGTTCTGGTAAAGGAGTCATAATTTCTAAAATATGATAATGATAAGCAATTCTTGACCCTCGATGTTCTCCTAATTCTTCGAGAATTTGTTCAAATTCTTCCCAATTTACATCCCTTAACCAGATTTTTTGTCCTGGGGGAATATCCAACCGTTTTAACTCTAATAACATTTTATTATTTCTTCCCGTTTGCTTAGCTCAAAGGATGTTAATATCGTCGTTCATGTATTATAGTGATTTTGCCATAAAAATCCCTTAATTGATACGATTTCTTCGAGTGAACCGCGATACAATCAACATAGGATTACTGATAGTCAATATTATTATCCAGATTACTGAACGTAAGGGAAAAGTTACAGTATGCCCCAATCCAATCTACATCTCGTCAACTCCCATGTAGATAACCATCCGGTTTCTGAGCATCGCCACAATACAAATTTTTATCAACCCCAGAAACCCGATTTATCCTTAGAAGAAGTCAACCAAACCCTAAAAAATGCTAATGCTCAACAGTTGGTAGAATGGGCAGCAGACACCTTTGGGGAAGGATTGGTGATGAGTACCAGTTTTGGTATTCAGGCCGCCGTTATGCTTCATTTAGTTACCCAAGTGATTCCTAATATTCCCGTAATTTGGGTGGATACGGGCTATCTTCCTGCTGAAACCTATCAGTTTGCTCAAGAATTAACCGAACGCCTCAACCTCAATTTAAAAGTTTATCAATCTTCCCTCACCCCCGCACGGATGGAGGCCCTTCATGGTAAACTCTGGAGTCAACAAGATGTTGAGTCACTTAACCGCTATGATTTGATTCGTAAAGTAGAACCGATGCAACGGGCCTTAAAAGAACTCAAGGCAACTGCTTGGTTAGCGGGCCTCCGCAGTGACCAAACCAATCATCGAAAATCCTTGGATAAAGTCGCTCAACAGGGAGAATACTACAAGGTTCATCCAATTTTAACCTGGAATTCCCGCGATATTTACCATTATTTAACGGCTTATGACCTTCCCTATCATCCTTATTTTGACAAAGGTTATGTGTCAGTGGGTGATTGGCATTCGAGTCGTCCCGTGATGGCCGGAGATGAAAATGAACGGGATAGCCGTTTTCATGGTCTTAAACAAGAATGTGGCTTGCATTTACCCCTCACCCCAGAAGCAGCCCAAAGTCTTGATTCTAGTACCCTTTAAGCCTTGGCTTTAATTAAAATCTGATCCCCTTCTAGCTTAGACTCATAGGTACTAAGGGGATCTTTCGCCGGCCCGTGGAGTACCTGACCATCTGCCGCAAATTTAGACCCATGACAGGGACAAGCAAAAATTTTGTTATCAGCTTCCCAATTTACTGTACATCCCCCATGAGTACAGGTGGGATTAACTGCCATTAGTCCAGTCCCATTCTCCACAACCAAAACGGCACCACCAGGCAATTTTTCGTTGAGAATTTGACCTTTTTCTTTTAATTCGGTCACAGTCCCAACCGCTTGAAATTCGCTTTTTCCAGAGGATTTTGTTTTAGAAGAACAGGCCGCGATCGCCACAGGGAGAAAACTGGCAATAGCTCCCACTCCAACCCAATTGATAAATTCACGACGGTTCATCATTACAAAAATAACCTCTTACATAATTGTAAAGTTCGGGGCATAAACAAAATCATGCCCACACAATCAAGTATTAAATTTCTGCGACTGCCCTTTCAATTAACCGTCGGGCCAAAGTTTGCGTACCTGTATGTTCATAATAATTTGTACTCATGTCGAGAAACGCGGCTAAATAATCTAATTTGTCCTCTGAATACTCAATAAAACTCCCTAACTTCTTAAAGAGTTGTTGAGGGGTTAAATCTCGGTCACTGACAAACCCTGACATCCAACCTTTTACGGAATCAAAACTATTGCCAATAAAATCTAGTTGACTACTGGTGTCATTCCCAGGAATCAGCTTTTTGATATTGCCAAAGGTTCCATTGTTATCTAATTCTTTGGGAGAAAGATTGTTTAAACTTGATTGAACTTTTAAGATAAAATCAGGCCCCAAGGGAATTAAACCATCTAAACAAACTAAGGCAGCCATCCGCATTAAAGATTCTCCACTATATTCTCCTAAAGATGCCACAAAATCCCCAATACTGTCCCCTGGAATGCCATTGATTTGACAAAAAGCCACCAATTCCACCACTAATTTTAAGGATAAATCGAGAGATTGGGCTTTATCTGGGTTAGGAGTAATATTGTTTAAAAATCCCAGAAAAGAAACTTTTTCTCCAATTTTATTGGCTAAAGCGGCCGCTCCTAACGCGCTATCACTACGATCAACGGTTTGATATAACCATAATGCCCGTTGATACCCTTGGGATTTATCATTGAATAAATGAACAGCGCGATCGCCGATTTGTTGTATCATTTCCTCATCAGTTTCTCCCGTTACTTTACGGATAGTATTTTCAAAACCGACGACATTATCCCATTCTCCAGGAACAACAAAATCAAGGGTTCGTAATACCTTCACCGTCATATTATCGGTTGGTAATTCGTTCACTAATTCATAAATTGGTTTACTCACAATAGTTACCTCTAGTTAGGATGAAAATAAATTAATGACACAACTTTATTTAATTCGTCATGGCATTGCGGTTGAACGAGAAAACGATATGGATGATAAAACCCGTCCTTTAACGGAAATTGGGCGGGAAAAGACCCTAAAAGTTGCTCAACGGTTACGAGCAATGGGAATTAATTTTGATCTTATTTTAACAAGTCCTTTGGTCAGAGCGCGTCAAACGGCTGAAATTTTACAAACGATGGGTTTAAGTGACAAATTAGAAGAATTTAGCTTTCTTGCACCTGGGGGAAACATTGATTCTTGGACCAATTGGTGGACAAATTCCTATTATAATAAACCTGAAAGTTGTCTCGCTTTAGTCGGGCATCAACCCGATTTAGGAGATTGGGCAGAGATCTTAGTTTGGGGCGATAATTATGGGAAATTATTGCTTAAAAAAGCGGGAATTATTGGGATTAATTTACCCGATCAAACATCACCAATTGGTCAGGGAGAATTGTTTTTATTAACCGCTCCTAAATGGTTACTTTAATAGAAAAACTGTTACAGTATCAGCAACTTTTCATAATCTTGGGGCCTATCTAAATCAATTTAAGTGTATTGTTGTTATTGGTAGGGAAGACTAAGCTTCCCTTTTATTACTAAGCTTAAAACCCATTACTCAGATTTAATTGGGCTTCAGCTTGCACATAATTTTTCAATTCAACGGGAACAGCTTTGACATTCCAAATACGTTCACAATATTCTTGAATCGAGCGATCGCTGGAAAATTTACCCATTCTTGCCACATTTAAAATGGACATCCGACTCCAATATTCAGAATCTTTGTAAGCTTGAGATACCTTTTCTTGACATTCAACATAAGATTGATAGTCAGCTAACAAAAGATAGGGATCATCGTAGAGTAAATTATCCACAATGGGCTTAAATAATTCTGTATCACCACGAGAAAAGAAACCAGAACTAATTAAGTCCAAAACTCCTTTTAGTTCGGGATTAGAATCATAATAACCGCGAGGATAATAACCTTGGGCTTTAGTTTCTAAAACCTCTGGGGTTGTTAACCCAAATAAGAAGAAATTTTCTTCTCCCACTTCCTGACGAATTTCTACATTCGCCCCATCTAAAGTACCGATAGTCAAGGCACCATTAAGGGAAAATTTCATGTTTCCGGTGCCTGATGCTTCCTTACCTGCAGTGGAAATTTGTTCCGATAAATCCGCCGCTGGATAAACTCTTTGACCAAAGGTTACATTGTAATCAGGCAAGAAAATAACCTTCAAGCGATCGCCGATATCGGGATCATTATTTACCACATCTCCCACTGCTGTAATTAACTTAATAATGCGCTTGGCCATGAAATATCCAGGGGCAGCTTTTCCACCAAAAATAAAGGTACGGGGAGGAATATCTAAACTGGGATTTTGTTTGAGACGGTTATAAAGGGTAATAATATGTAACACATTGAGATGCTGCCGTTTATATTCATGAATGCGCTTAACTTGCACATCAAATAAGGAAGCTGGG
Organism: Crocosphaera sp. UHCC 0190; assembly: GCF_034932065.1. Classification (NCBI taxonomy): domain Bacteria; kingdom Bacillati; phylum Cyanobacteriota; class Cyanophyceae; order Chroococcales; family Aphanothecaceae; genus Crocosphaera; species Crocosphaera sp. UHCC 0190. The sequence continues at coordinate 37,491 of NZ_JAYGHP010000017.1, read as the reverse complement.
TTAACAATTATGCCCAATTTTTGGTGAATATAATTGGCTAAATCTTGTTTAATAGCGTGTTTAGCTTCGTGCCACGCCCAACGAAAACCCCCATCATCAGCACACCCTTCTAAGTAACGTAATTCTTGTAAATTCTTAATCCAATTCTCCCCAATTTTTGAGTTAATTAATTCAGTCAACCGAGGGTTACTTTGGACAATCCAACGACGAGGGGTTACGCCATTAGTAACATTCGTAAATTTTTCGGGAAACAGTTGATAAAAGTCATGTAAAACTGTTTCTTTGAGTAATTCTGAATGTAACTCAGCTACCCCATTAATATGATGGGAACCCACACAAGCTAAGTTAGCCATTCTCACATATTTATTCCCACTTTCATCAATAATAGAAAGGCTAGAAAGTTTGTAATCATCATTGGGGAATTTAATGCGAACTCGCTCTAAGAAACGCTGATTAATTTCATAGATAATTTCTAAAAGACGAGGTAACAAATTACCAAAAAGAGCGAGGGACCATTTTTCTAAAGCTTCAGGTAATAATGTATGATTGGTATAACCAAAAGTATTTTGTGTAATACTCCAAGCTTTTTCCCATTCATAATGATAAACATCCACCAATAAACGCATTAACTCAGCTACCCCAATAGAAGGATGAGTATCATTGAGTTGGACTGCCCATTGTTCCTGGAAATTATCTAAATTAGGATTATCATTAAGATGAATCCGAATCATATCTTGAAGAGAACAAGAAACGAAGAAATATTGTTGTTCAAGTCGCAATTTTTTCCCTTGAATCGGTTCATCATTGGGATAAAGAACTTTACTGATATTTTCCGAGAGAACTTTATCATCTACTGCACCATAATAGTCTCCTACATTAAAGCGTTGAAAATCAAAAGATTCACAAGCTTCAGAACGCCATAATCGTAAGGTATTGACCGTATTAACTTTATAGCCAACAATAGGAGTATCATAGGGAATTCCTTTGACGACATAACCAGGAACCCAACGCACCCGATAATTTCCTTGATCATCAGTATAAGGTTCTGTCTGACCCCCAAAATTAACCGTAACAGAAGCTTCAGGACGGGCAATTTCCCAAGGGTTTCCATATTGTAACCATTTATCGGTAATTTCTACTTGCCAACCGTCCCGAATTTCTTGGTCAAAAATGCCAAATTCATAGCGAATTCCATAACCAATGGCAGGGACTTCTAAACTCGATAAAGAGTCCATATAACAGGCAGCTAAACGGCCTAAACCACCATTGCCTAATCCTGGTTCTTCTTCGGTTTCAATCAATTCTTTCAGGTTTAAACCCGATTCTGTAATAGCTTGAGTAACTTGTTCTGTAATGCCTAAATTGATTAAATTATTTTCTAAGTGAGGGCCAACTAAAAATTCAGCAGATAGATAACAAACCTTTTTGACTTCTTTTTTCATGGCGGTTTGAATCGTATTTAACCACCGTTGTAAAAGACGATCTCGCACCGTATAAGCTAAAGCCATATAAAAGTCATTTTTGCTGGCAATTTCCGGGAATTTCCCTTGAATATAAAAAAGATTATCTAATAAGGCACGTCGTAAGGTAGAAATTTCTAAACCTGTACGATCATCTTCAATTTGAACGGGTGTTGTATTAATCATATTCATCGCTGACTTGCTCCTTCTTTTTAAGCCAAGATGTTTTCAGTGTAAGCTATTTTATTTGAATATAAAAAATTTTTCACCATCTTAAGTATTCTAAATGTTAGATAATTCAAGATAAAACAAAGGGAAGATTAATTCAAGTTTAAGAAAAACCAAGCAGAAACTCAATAATCCTCATTTATAGATAATTAACTCATTTATTGACGACAGTTAGCAACAGTTTTTCCCAATCAGCAATTAATCCTTGATCTTGTATATCTAACGGTTTCTTAAGTTCTTCTTCTATTTTATTTAAGATATTTTTCAAGCGCAAGCTGTTGTCCTTCTTACGATAGTTTTTATAGCAGTAGCCAAGACATTTAGGACATTTTTAAAAGCTCAAACCCAGCAATGACAAAGGTTTTACTGTTGCCTGTTGCCCGTTGCCTTCTGCTATATTTTTAGTCATCGGTTCATTTTAAAGCATATATATTAGGTGGGCAATGCCCACCCTACTTAACTAAAAAAACCACCCGTAAGAATGTAAACCCTTACCCAATAAATTCACTCCTAAATAACAAACCCAAACCACAATAAACCCACTCGCGGCTAAAATAGCAGGTTTTCTTCCTTGCCAACCTTTAGTAATACGGGCATGAAGATAAGCAGCAAATACTAACCAAGTAATTAAGGCCCAGGTTTCTTTGGGGTCCCAACTCCAATAAGATCCCCAAGCTTCATTGGCCCAAACTCCTCCCGCAATGATACCAATAGTTAATAAGGGAAACCCTAACCCAATGATGCGATAACTAATATTATCCAAGGTATCAGCTAAACTAAGACGTTGGGGCGAAAGAATAACTTCATTAGTGGTCAAGGTTGAAGCAGCAACCGCATTTAACACGGCTGTCCCGCCACTGCCATTGCTTTCAGCTACGGTAACAGTGGGGTTTTTGTGGTTATTATTAAGCAGTTGTCGCCCTAATTTATCCCGATAACCTCCCGTTCCCACGGAACTCCCTTTGAGTTCCACATTTTGACCACGAGTAACGATCAAAAAAGCGATCGCTAATACTGCCCCTACCATCAAAGTTGCATAACTGAGCATCATCACGCTAACGTGCATCATTAACCAGTTAGACTTAAGGGCAGGAACTAAGGGTTCAGAATGCTGCATTTCCGTGGGCAAAGATAAGGCCGCAAAAGCCGTAATTCCCATCGCTACAGGGGTTGTGACCACACCCACTAAGGGACTGCGACTCATTTTTTCGGCCAGGAGATGAACGGCTGTTATCCCCCAAGCCAAGAAAAATAGGGACTCATAGAGGTTACTTAAGGGAAAATAGCCCCCTTCTATCCAACGGGCCCCTAATAGGGTGGCCATGGATAAATTAGCGATCGCTACTCCAGCAGTTCCCAGGGGAGGCAACCAGGTTAAACGAGGAAAGGCTGCCCCTGACCAATAAATAAGCATGGTCAGGAATAGGATTAAGAATGAACTGTTATCGAGGAAATTTTGTAAGCTGATTAAATCCATATTGAGTTCTGTCTCTAGTGATTTCAGGTAAAGTCATCGTCTGGCTTCTAGATCTATCTTATTTCTTTCTGCAACGTCTTACTCCCTTAACAAAAGGTTAAGGGAACCACTACAAAGTCACCTCTGATCCAACCTGTTGCTTTAGACTTAACAAATTGAACTTTGATCCAAGGGGTTCGGTTGGCGGTATCAGGCCCGGTTTCACACCCTAAAACGATAACGCGATCGCCTGATAACCCATAGCCTACATTATTGGCAGAAATACTAGGCCCTGACCGTAAGTTAATGGGAGACTTGGGATCAGTAGCGGTTAAAATTGTGATATCTGTTTTCACAAAATCGCCCCTTATCCAACCAATAGCCCCTGATTTCACAAATTTAACTTTAATCCAAGGAACCCGCGGCCCTTGATCAGATCCAACAGCAAACTCTAACAGGGTAACTTGATCTCCAGGTAAACCATAACCTAAATTCTTGGTAGAAATGCTGGGGCCAGAACGTAAATTAATGCGGGAATTGGGATCATTAGATCTGAGAATGGCACTATCAATGTTAGTCTGAGCTAAGACCTGAGAACTCATCGTTATGGGTAGAGAAAAAACGATGACTGAACTTAACACAATTGTCAACAATTCCGTAATTGTTTTCTTCGTTTTCATGGCAGTTGAATCCTAACTAATGGCAATTTAGAGGGAGGTTGCTGCTACAATCGGTCATATTTTGAAGGTAACATTATTCTATGAGCTTTTTTGAGAAATTAACCCAAGCGATCGCCACCTATCAAACCTTACTTATCATTGGTCTTGATCCTAACCCAGAAATGATGCCTCAAGCTGAAAATTCGGGGGAAGGACAAGAAGGTTTAATAATTTCCCTAGAAAATTGGTTAAAATCCGTGATTCAACAGACATCAGGGTTAGTCTGTGCTTACAAACCAACTTTAGGCTTTTATGAGGCGTTTGGGGGTCAAGGATTAGATTTATTATTGAGGGTAATTAAGACAATTCCTGAAGATATTCCGATTATTTTGGATGCTAAACATGGGGATATTAATACCAGTACCATTTTTGCTCAGACGATTTTTGAAAAGTGGCAAGTAGATGCTGTAACGGTCAGTCCTTATGCGGGACAAGATCATGTTGCACCGTTTTTAGTTTATCCCGATAAGGGGGTTTTTGTTTTGTGTCATACTTCTAATCCTGGGGCGGTTAATTTACAGGAATATCCGACGGATGAAGCACCTTTTTATTTACAAGTCATTAAGGAAGCAAAAACCTGGGGAACCCTAGAACAATTATTTTTAGAAGTGGGAACAACTAATTTAGATGTCATTCGCAAGATTCGCTCAGTTGCGTCTGAAAGATTTCTATTATTGCGGAGTATTTGGAGCCAGGGAAATGAGATTACTAGCATTTTAAAAGCAGGTTTAAATCAAGCAGGAGAAGGGGTCTTAATTCCGGTTCCTCAAGATTTTTTACAAAGCAATAATTTAAGGGAAAAAGTTACGAATCTCAAGACAGAAATTAATCAATTGAGAGAACAAATTATTCAAGAAGCTCAAAGTTGTGAGCTTTGGAGTTCTAATGTTTGTTTATTAAGTCCTCATCCTTATCAAGATTTGATTTTACAACTTTATGATATAGGTTGTTTATTGTTTGGGGAGTATGTTCAAGCATCAGGAGCTACTTTTTCTTATTATGTTGATCTGAGGAAAATTATTTCTCAACCCCAACTTTTTCATCAAGTTTTAAATGCTTATGCGGACATTTTAAAACGCTTAAATTTTGATCGCATTGCGGGTATTCCTTATGGTTCTTTACCGACAGCCACGGGATTATCTTTAATGTTACACCATCCGATGATTTATCCGCGCAAAGAAGTTAAGGCCCATGGAACCCGTCGTTTGATTGAAGGAAATTTTCATCCAGGGGAAAAAGTTGTTGTGGTTGATGATATTTTAATTACCGGAAAAAGTGTCAGACAAGGGGCCGAAAAATTAAAATCTTCGGGTTTAATTGTTGAAGATATTGTGGTATTTATTGACCATGAGGAAGGAGTTCAAGATAAACTCAAAGAGCAGGGTTATAATGCTTATTCTGTGTTAAAAATATCAGAAATTACTGAAACTTTATACAAAGCTGGAAGAATTAATGAGAAGCAATATCAAGGCTTGGCAAAACATTAATTCAAATTCATCTCTACTTGATGTTTAATGACTGTCTTTTGTTCTTCATCATATCCCCATCTTTCCAAAAAAGGAGTATATTTTCCTGCTCCTGTGACAATTGTTTCTTGTAATTGTTGCAATTTTTCTGTAATTAAACCTAAATCAACTTGTTGAATTAATTGAGTGGTACGTTGACAAACTCTGTCTGAACCTTGGGCCATTTCTTCATCATTATTACGACGATGAGTAATGGCCATTGCAGAGGACATAGCTAAGTTTTTAACTAATAATTCGCTGACAATTTCTGGGGAAGTTTTTAAGGCATTAATTACCTCTTCTGTTGGGGTATCAGCTAAAGATTTATCGCTCGTTAGATAGGTGACAAAAAAACCTCTTGCTCCATTTTCACTACTGATTAATATGGTAATAATTTCTTGAATTTCAGTTTCTTTTAAGCTGTTGCTTTCCATACCTTCAAGGAAAATTTCACTTAACTGAAGCGCATCTTCAAAGGAGAGATTGTCAGGAACGTGCCAATTCATAATAAACTTAAGTGGTAATTAACAGCTATTTATTAGTTTAAAGCTTTTTCTCTAAAATAGTCACTTATTTTAGTCAATCATATCTATTAAACAAAATCATTCATGCGATCTTTCCAATGTCTGACACAAGGTGCTAGAGTAACCAAGTCTTCAATATTCTTTTCCATGGTTTGACAAATTTTATCTAAGGGTAAATCATTAGCATCATAGCCAAAAGGATTTTCAATTTCAATCCCTATTTCCTCAATGCCAAACACAGTAAAACTAATTAAAGCAACAATGGGTGGAGTTACCCATTTTACATCATCTACAAATTGAAAGGGAAGGGTTAAACAATATAATAATAATAACTGTTTTAAATGGATAGAATAGGCTAAAGGAATAGGGGTTTTAAGGATTCTTTCACAGGCCCCAAGGACATCAACCATAGTATCTAATAGTTTAAACATGGTCATCAGTTGATAAGAATCAATACAGTTTTTTTCATATTGTTGTTGTAAATAATCCCCAATCCAAAAAGCTATTTCTAGAGGAGGATTATTCATAGTTTGTAATTTTTCATAACATTGTCGTGGCATGAATTTGACTAATTCTTCGTTAGGTGGCTCTAAACGTAAATGCAATTTAGTAGCGATAGCAAAGGCAACCAAAAGGCGGAGGATAGCAATCTTTTCTTGATGATCTTTAACGCTATCTTCTCGAATTGTCACCCAAATTGTTCGGGCTATATTTCGCACCGTATTAATTAAAGTTCCCCAGAGTTTTCGTCCTTCCCAATATCTTTCATAGGCAGTATTAGTCCGAAACACTAACAACAAACCCAAAACAATACTAGGCACTAACCCACTGTCGATAGGTAAGTCCAAATTAATCCCAGACTCATATAAAATTGTGATCACCACACTAAAACCCGCACAGAACATAACACGGGGTAAAATGGCAGGCATCACTGAGCCTTGCCATTGCAAAAGGAGACGAAACCACTGTCTACTTTCGAGATTTTCTGCTGATAATCGTCCCCTTTTCATAATTACTGATTATTTGGCTTTAGGACGGGGAAATTTAGAGGCAGCAGGGAATTGTTTAACAGGTTCACCTTTCAGGGCCTCCTGCATAAATTCTCGCCAAATAGGAGCAGCATTACCCCCACCTGTCACCCCTTTTCCTAGGGCGCGGTTAGTATCATCACCGATCCAAACAGCCGTTGCCAACTGAGGAACATAGCCCACAAACCAGACATTGCGTTCATTATCAGTAGTCCCAGTTTTTCCGGCAGCAGGACGACCAAGATTGGCGGCCCTTCCCGTTCCCCCGCTAATTACCCCTTGTAAGACAGAGGTTAAGGAGGCCGTTGCCCAAGGATCAAGGACTAATTGGGGTTTCGGGGTATTATCTAATAAAATATTCCCCCGACTATCCGTGACCTGTAAAATAATGGTCGGGTCAGCATACCAGCCGTTACTGGCAAAGGTAGCATAGGCATTAGCCATTTCCAACGGGGTAATATCCCCCGCCCCCAAGGGTAGGGAGGTAACGGGTTGTAAGGGACTTTTAATGCCGATACGGCGACAAACTTCAATCACCTTATCAACCCCCACTTTGCGCCCAATGACCACCGCCGGAATATTACGGGACTGCATCAAAGCCGTACGGATAGGCATGGCCCCCGAAAAACCACCACCGTAGTTTTTCGGGGTATAAAGGCCACTACCATCACGATAACTAACGGGACTGTCATTAACGATAGAGTCAGGGGTAAATTTCCCACTGGCAAAGGCAGTATAGTAAACAAAGGGTTTAAAAGATGATCCCGGTTGACGATGGGATTGAGTCACCCGATTTAACTGACTTTTATCATAATCAGTACCCCCAACAATAGCCTTGATGAAGTGGGTACGGGGATCAACGGATACTAAAGCGACTTGTAAATCTTTCGCATAAATTCCCCGTCCCCGTAGGTTTTTATAGCCGCGCTGAACTACTTCTTGGGCCTGCTTTTGCATGAAGTAATCAACAGTAGTTTGAATTCGCATCCCGCCTTTCAGGGTTGCTTCTTTGCCAAACTTTTCCCCTAACTCCTGCATCACGGTATCTGTGACATAAGGTAGTTTACTGCCTTGCCATGAGGTCGGTTTACCGATGCCTAAGGGGGCTTTACGGGCTGCTTCTGCTTCTTGGGGGGTGATCCAGCCTAAATCCGCCATACGGCTGAGAACAACCGCCTGGCGTTCTTTGGCTTTTTGATAGTCGGTAAAGGGACTATAGTTTTCTGGGGCTTGAATTAAACCCGCCATCATGGAAGCTTCCGCTAGGTTCAATTTAGAGGCTGGCTTATTAAAATAGCTTTGGGCAGCCGTTTGGGCCCCATAATTGTTGTGACCCCAATAGATGTTATTGAGGTACATTTCCATAATTTCGTCTTTGTCAAAAACCTGTTCAACCCGAATGGCCAAAACGGCTTCCGAGAGTTTGCGACTGACGGTGCGCTCACTGGAGAGGAAGATATTTTTGACTAACTGCATGGTGAGGGTTGATGCCCCTTCTACCACACCGCCACTTTTCCAGTTAACCCAGATGGCCCGACCAATACTGGTGGGGTTGATGCCATGATGTAAGTAAAAATGACTGTCTTCAATGGCCATTACAGCCCGTTTCAGTTCAGGGGAAATGCGATCGAGGGTGACAACCTCTCGGTTAGCTTCTCCATGAAGTCGGGACAGTAGTCTCCCTTTGACATCATAAATATAACTGGTTTCTGTCGGGGCGTAGGTATTCAGCATCCGTACATCAGGAAGGTTACGAAAGCTGATGGCGAGTCCGACAAGTCCTCCGGCAAAGATAGAACTCGCTAATAAACTGAGACTGAGGACGGTTCCTCCGGCAACTCTGAGAACGCCTTTTTGAAATGAAGGCTCAGAAGAAGAGGGCTTCTTCCCTTTGGCCAGTTGTCGAATAGTGCTAAACGACACGATGTTTTTACTTCCTCACTCCGAAAGATTAATAGAGATTTCAATAAACGGGGGTTTATGATTTTAGGATTTTTTCATGTTGATATAGTAGCTTACTAGAATTTGGCTGAGAGTCAAGCCATTTAAAATTCGAGATTGACGATTTTGTCTGGCCCCTAGAATTAAATCTAGGGGTTTAACGCCTCCTATTATGGCCGTTTTTTCCACAAATTGGTACTATCTTGGCAATGACTGTCTAGTTTTTCTGGGGCAGGTAAGCCAATACTGCTGGCTGATGGCGAGTCTGCGAAACAATTATAACCCGCTACATTGCCTGATTCAATTAGCCGTGGGACTGTCAATCTGAGTTCAGCCTGAAGGAGTGTTATCGAATTAAGTTATACAAAGAAACTCAGAAAATATACATAGAAATTAAATTATATATGCTTAAATTGATTTGTCTGCCACAAGACCCTGAGTATTTTCTTGGTTAATGAGAAAGTAAATGCAGTACATTTGCTCTCGTAATAATCGATAGTAGGTAAAAAAATGAATTATAAAAGTTTATTGATTCTGGGATTTGGTGTTTTGGTTAACTCATTATGGGTGACTTCAGCTAAGGCTTTAACGTTCTCTTTTTCGAGAGAATATGCTGCCAATGAAACCATGAAAAATAAGGCTTTACTTGAGGGGGTTTTTAAAGCAACTGACAACAATAATGACGGCTTTATTTTGGCTGATGAAGTTGAGTTTAACACTTTTCAAGCTACGTTTAATTATGGTAATCAATCCAGCTTGAGCTTAGAAGCATCAGAACCAAAAGTTGTTAATCAATTTAGCTATGCAATAGGAACCAATAACTTATTTTTCAATGTCAGAACCGATAGACCAACGGAAAATCCTGTCATTGATCCAAACATTGAGTTTAATGTTAATTTTGCGAGGAATTTTGATGGATTTAGAAACGGAGATTTTATTCTTTTAACAGATGATTTTCAACAGACTGGAGTAGTTGCAGAAATACCAGATATAGTTGAACTAACACCCGATGATACTGATAATATGACTAATGTTCCTGAGGGTGATTCTAGCTTGGCTTTATTGATTTTAGGTGGCTTAGGGATTAGTTCAATGGGGAAAAAACTGAATCGGAAATCATAAACATGGCTTAAATAATTATTCAATTTTAACCGCAAAAGTCCTTTCTATTAGAGCATTAAATAAACAGAGTTTACTGAATAAAGCTTACCGAAGTAACTTAGAGTTTCTACAGCGTAAAACCCTTGTTTTGTATACTTTATAGCTTTATTCAGCAAGCCCTAAAAGCAAATCAATTTTCTGGCTAAATAGAAGAGGTTCAAGACAGTATCAAAACCCTCACCCCTTTCAAGAAAATTTTATAAGGCCCCGGCTGCTGTTTTATCAAATACTCCCGCCCCTAAATGGGTGGTTAAATTGATAGCTTGTAAGACGGGAGGCCCTTCTATTCCTTGGGGATAGTCAATGACACTCACTCCACCATTGCCCTGTTTGATATTCCAAAAATTAGCGGGTTGTAACCCTAATAAATCACATAAAATTACTTTATTAATGGCATCATGGGCTACAACAATTCCGGTTTGAGGATGGGATGAATTGCTATAATCTTTGACAATCTCTTGCCAACAAGCAACCGCCCTATCCCACACTTGTTGTAGGTTTTCTCCTTCGGGCATTTGCACCGTTTCTGGGGCATCTTTCCACTCCTGAAGTAGTCCAGGAAATTCGGTTTCGATTTCGCTTTCTAATTTCCCTTCCCACAGTCCATGACAAATTTCTGTTAATTGAGGACGCAGATCTAAGGTAAGGTCAGGATGATATTGTAAGATAAGTTCTGCGGTTTCTTTGGGACGTAATAAGGGACTACTCACCCCAAAATTTAGAGTCACATCTTTGAGAAAATCAGCAGCTTTTTGCCCTTGTTGTTTGCCATTATCATTGAGGGGAATATCCCTGATTCCTTGAAAGCGAGATTCTCGGTTCCACTGGGTTTCCCCATGACGAATAAATAATAACCTTAATCGATTATTTTCGGCACGGGTTGGAGGAATGGGAATGCCTAAATGGGAGGTTTGATTGAGGGATTCCAGTTGGACGGTTTCGCCCCAATTACCCGTAAAATTTAACACATTAATACAACAATTAGACTGTTGAATCCGATGATAATGAGAGGGAGGAATACCAATGGCACTCATAATTAAACAGCGGTTAATGCCATTATGGGCCACAATTAAAATGGTTTCTCCTGAATGTTTAGCTAGGAGATTTTGCCAAAATTCTTGGGCTTGTTTGTATAAGGAAATGACAGGAAAATGGTCTTTTTGTCCTTCAGGGCTGGCAATGACCATTTTAAATTCATGAGGTCTTTCTTTCCAGCATTGATAGTCTGTAGGAAATTTGGCAATGACTTCCTGTTTATGCAAATTTTCCCAAAGGGGAAGGTCAATTTCTTTAAGTTGCTCACTGGGGGATAAACTGGGTGCTTTAATAAAGCAGTTTTGGATAATCTCAGCAGTGGTTTTTGCCCGTTGTAAGGGACTACAATAAATAGCATCAATGGGAAGGGAACTGAGGGTATGACCAACGTTTTGAGCATCCTGACGACCTTGTTCTGTGACAACAGATTCGTCACTACGACCTTGGATTCTCTTTTGAGCATTGTAGCTGCTTTGTCCATGACGCACTATAATAACGCGAGTAGCCAATCTTTCTATCCTCTCTAGGCTCTATTTAATTTCTAGATTACAGGCTATTGGAGCTTTCTCATCACTTGTTTTTTAAGTTGTTAGATTTTTCTTGATATTTTAAAACATTAATGATTTTACAACAGCTAAAATTTTCTATGTTGTCTTATTTTAAACTCAAACAAAATAAAATTTTTGAGCTGAGTTTTCTGGCTTTATTTGCTATTATTATCTTAATAGGTACTTTAAATCATGCCATGTGGCGTGATGAATTAAATGGTTGGTTAATTGCCAGAGATAGTGTTTCTTTTGTTGATTTTTTTCACAATATTAAGTATGAAGGACATCCTTTGCTTTGGTATCTTTGTCTATGGATACTTAATCAATTAACTCCTAATCCCCTCGCTATGCAAATTTTTCATTGGTTAATTGCAACGGGGGCTTTCGCTTTATTTATGCTATTTGCTCCTTTTAAAAGACTACAAAAAATTTTGTTTCTTTTTGGCTATCTTCCCCTCTATGAATATTCTTTGATTAGTCGTAATTACTCTATTGGCATTTTATTTGTATTTCTTTTTTGCGTCTTTTTTCCCAGTCGTTATAAAAGTTATTTGCTTTTAGCTTTGATTCTAGCTTTAATGGCGAATACGAATGCTTATTGTTTGCTAATTTCACTAGCATTAGCATTGACATTAATGATTGAGTATGCTTTTAAAAACAAGCTAAATTATGAGACTAAAGCTAATATTTATAATCTTGTTTACGCTTTGATATTATTGGGTATAGGTATCATTATATCTGTATTTATGTTATTACCTCCTGGAGATAGTACCTTACAAGGAGGGGCTGATCAATGGTTATTTCAGTTTGATTTTAACCGACTTACTCAAACGATTACAAGAATTTGGAGAAGCTATATTTTAGTGCTTATTCCGAGTGATTCTAAACCCACTGATCTTATTCTTTTTTCTTTTCTTTCTTTAGGGTTATTCGGATTTGCAATTACTATTCTCATCAAAAAACCAATTGCTTTATGTTTTTATCTCATGGGAAGTTTACAAATTCTTCTCTTTACATATCTTAAGTTTTTAGGTTCTCAGAGACACTATGGGCATTTATATATTATCCTAATTACCGCCCTGTGGATCGCTTATTATTATCCTGACTCTGATGTAATTGTTAAATATTTAGCCAAACTTCCTGCCCAATTTTCAAGAATGTGGCTAAAATGGTTTAAATTTGTTGAACTTCATAAACAAACTTTAATTATGATAATATTATGGTTACAAGTCATCGCAGGAATTGTGGCTTTTAGTCGAGATTTAATTACCCCTTACTCAGCAAGTAAAGCAACGGCAAAATTTATTCAAGAAAACAACTTAACAACCAATTTAATGATCGGAACCGAAGATTTTGCTGTCTCTCCCATTAGTGGTTATCTTAATCAAAAAATTTACTATCCAGAAACTCAAAGCTTAGCTAGTTATGTCTTATTTACTCAAGAAAGAAAATTAATCAGTGATTCTGATTTAATGCTAGAGATAAATCAGTTAATTAATCAACAAAACAAACCTATTTTATTAATTATAAATAGAGAATTTCATCAACCTCTTTTTGAGCTAAATATTAAATTATTAGCAAGTTTTAGAAAAGCATTTATCTACAATGAGAAATATTATCTTTACTTCATTACTCCCAAAAAATAATGAATAAATTCGATTTAAGTTATCCGTTGAAAAGCACCTATTTCTGTTTCTTTATCTTATTGATTTTAGCATTATTTCTCTGGTTTATTGGCTTAGGCAATTTACCCTTAAGAGACTGGGATGAAGGTTACTATGGAACAGTTGCTAAGGATATGTTTAAAACAGAAAATTGGCTTTATTTAACTTATTATGGCCAACCTTTTCTCTTAAAACCCCCCTTAATTATTTGGTTAATTAACCTCAGCTATCAATTAGGAGGAATTAGTGAATTTACGACTCGTTTTCCCTGTGCATTGCTAACAGCATTTGGGGTTCCTTTGTTATATTTAGTCGGTAAAAATATCTTTTCTCAGCAACTACCAGCCATTTTAAGTAGTTTAGTTTATCTAACATTGTTACCTGTTATTCGTCATGGACGCTTAGGGATGATAGATGGAATAATTAACACCTTTTTAATCTTTTCTATTCTCTGTTTAGTAAAATCTCGAAAACACCCTAGATGGGCCATTGGTTATGGTATTGGCTTAGGATTAATTGCCTTAAGTAAAGGCACTTTAGTTATTGCTTTAGGTGCTATTATAGGGGTATATATACTCCTAGATAAACCTGCAAACTATCTAAAAAATCCAGCTTTATGGTTAGGAATATGCCTCGGATTTATGCCAGTATTTATTTGGTATTGTATACAAATTAATCACTATGGAGATATCTTTATTCAAGTTCACTTTCTTCAACAAAATTTTGATCGTCTTGCAACTGCAGTAGAAGGAAATAGCGGTTCTTTTTGGTATTATGGACTTGAATTGATTAAATATAGTTTTCCTTGGTTACTCTTTTTACCTGGAAGTTTAATATTAGCTTGGCGACAAAAACAACAATCTTGGGCGAAATTAGTATTAACCGGATTTTGTCTATTTCTGGCAATTATTACCCTGATGGGAACGAAACTTCCTTGGTATATTATGCCAATTTATCCCTTTCTTGCCCTAGGAATTGGTGCTTATTTATCTCAGTTTTGGCAAGAGCATAAATCCTCTCCTAGCGGTTTAATATTTGGCTTTTTTCTTGCCAGTATTGCTTCATTATTCGGGGCAATTTACTTATTGATAGAAGGAAAAGAAATTAGTTTAATCATCACTGGTTTTATTGTTTTCTTTACTTTCTTATTATCTTGGCAAAAAATCCGCAAAAGTTTTCCTGATTTTGTTATAATTTTAATCATCGGTTTATATATGAGTCTGGGAATATTTATGACCTCTCAGTCGTGGATTTGGGAATTAAATGAAGCATTTCCCGTGAAACCTGTAGCTACTTTAATTAAACAGCATACTCCAGCCAATACAATCATTTATACCTCATTTGCTTACAGTCGTCCTAGTTTAGATTTTTATAGTGATCGCCAAGTGCTTGCTCAAGATCAAAGCGCATTAGAAAAATTAGCTTTAAGCTCTTCTTATCTTCTTCTCGATCAAAATAGCTTGAAAAATTTACCACTATCTAATGCTAAAATATTAGGGAAAGCAGAAGGATTTATTTTGGTTTCAACCTCTGAAAATCACTAACAAAATCGAGGATTTTTAATGACAACAAAACGATTAATCTTAATAGTCATCACTATTGTTTCAGTGATTCCTTTATTCTTCTCAATTATTGGGAGTATTAATCAACCACAAATTCAATCAAACTTACAATTATATCAAACTAATTTAGTTCTTCAAGCGTCAGAATTTTCTGGAGATAATCTCGCTGACTTTGCCCAAATTAGAGAAGCTATATTAGGCAAAAATACTTATCAATTAGCATTGAGGCAATATCAAGAAGCTCGTCAACTTTCGCAAAAGAATTTAGGCAGATTAGAAGCTCATTTAAACAGTCTAAATTCTCCATCTGTGACTTTAGAAGAAGATGTTAACAGCAATTTAAACCCTATTCTCTCTCTGTCTACCGATCAAGAAAAATCACAATTAGAAATTCAAAAACAAGCTGAAGAAATCAATAAATTAGCCTTAAAAATAGGTCTACTTGAAGCTCATCAAGGAAAGGTTCAACTTGCCTTAGAAACCTGGGAAAATATAGGCCCAAACCAGAAGGGAAATAACTCTATTTTTTCTTCTCAAATGTTGGCTGATGTCTTAATTAATTTATGGAGTTCTAATGCCCAAATCTTAGCAAATTCAGAAACAATAATCACAGATCAATTAACAGGGTGGTTTCGTGATTATGCCCTCAGTAAAATTTATCAACTGCAAGATAGTCAAGCTAACTTAATGAGCTTACAAACTCAACAGCAAAAAATCGCTAGTCAAGCTATTATTAAACTCACTTTAGTAGCATTTATTCCCATATTAGGGGGATTAATTGGCTTTGGATTATTGGTCTTTCTCCTAATTCAGTTATTTATTAAAAAAGGGAATGCTATTTTAGCCATTGATCAACAATTCAATTGGCAAACGCCTTGGACAGCCGAAACTTTTTGGCAAGTTTTAGTCGTTGGTTTCTTTTTTGTGGGACAAATTGTCCTTCCCATTTTATTTAGTTTTTTAAACATTGATCTTACTCATGCTGACTTAAGGGGAAAAGCTATCTATGTATTAGCAAGCTATCTTTCTATGGCATTAGGCGGAATTGGGGTACTATATTTTTCGATTAAACCCTTTTTTCCCTTACCGAAAGATTGGTTTCAATTTAAGTTATTTAGTAACTGGATAGTTTGGGGAATTTCTGGCTATTTAGTCGCCTTACCATTAGTGGTAATTGTCTCCTTAATTAATCAACAAATTTGGCAGGGACAAGGAGGCAGTAACCCCTTGCTTTCTCTAGCCTTAGAAGCACAAGATAATGTGGTTTTAGGGATTTTCTACGTTACCGCAGCGATCGCAGCCCCTGTCTACGAAGAAATCATGTTTCGAGGCTTTTTATTACCTTCCTTAACCCGGTATTTTCCCGTATGGGGAGCAATTATTGTGAGTAGTCTAATCTTTGCGGTTGCTCACTTAAATTTATCAGAGGTGCTACCTTTAGCCATCTTAGGAATTGTGTTAGGAGTTGTTTATACGCGATCGCGGAATCTTCTTTCCTCAATGTTAGTTCATAGTCTTTGGAATAGTGGGACGCTGATTAGTCTATTTTTATTAGGGAGTGGCAGCCATTAAGAAACATTAACAAATTGTTGAGTAGCACAGACAATGAAGCATTGATTAAGCTAGGATAGAATTGATATTCTTAATTCTAGTCTTACTCCCAAAAACTATCAATGAAGCTGCAATTGCCACCACAACAGGTAGGAAAAATGATAGGAACCTTGGCTATTATTTCCTTAAGTTTAACGGGGGTTATTTGGCTACAAAAATCTCGCCTTAACCCCAACCAAGCAAAGTTAACTACCGCCGAATATAAAAAACAAGAACAACTGGAAAAAGTTCAATTAGATGTGTATAAAGGGGTTCCCAATATTGGGTTTAATAACTTATTAGCTGATTGGTTTTATTTGCGTTTTATTCAATATTTTGGTGATGGAGAAGCTCGTGGTGAGACAGGATATTCTTTGAGTCCTGATTATTTTGAATTAGTGGTTGAGCGCGATCCTCGGTTTGTTGATGCGAATCTTAAAATTGCGGTGTCTACTTCTATTTTTGCAGGGCAACCTGACAAAACTGTGGCTTATCTAGAAAAAAGTTTAAAAGAGACACCGAGTAAAGTCATCTCTCCTGTTTATCCTCCCTATTATCTGTGGATTTATAAAGGGATAGATGAGTTATTATTTTTAGGGGATATTGAAGCTGCGAAAAACTCAAATACAATGGCAGCTAATTGGGCGGAAACTTATCCTGATGAGGGCAGTCAAAATACTGCCAAACGTAGGCGAGAAACGGTTAAATTTTTAGAGGAAAATCCCCAGAGTAAAGTTGCTCAAATTGGTGCTTGGACACAGGTTTTATCGGGGGCAGCTGATACCAAAACCCAAGAAAGGGCCCTAACAGAAATTAAAGCATTAGGAGGAGAGATCATTGTCACTCCGGAAGGCCGTGTTAGTATTCGTGTGCCAGAGGGAATTGATTAATGAAATTGGTTCTACCGAACTTGTTATGCTAAATCAATACCGACAGACAGACTGAAGCCTGATATAGAAACTAAGCATCCGAAGGGAGGCTAAATTAAACCCACGTAGGCGGGTTTTGTCTGTATAGCTTAACCCTTAAGGGTTTGAGGATATAATTATTAATTTCCTGAAAAATATGGTTCTTTAAGTTTAATTCTTTATCTTGGTGATAGTTGACGGGAAACTGGAATTGAAATAAAAGTCAAATAAAATTCTTCTCCTTCTGAATCTTGTAATGCTTCTAAATAAGAATCAATTCCTCGTGCTTGAGGTAATTCTTCCATATCTGATAAATGTAATGCTAAAGCAGATTCCATTTCTTTAGTGGTTTCTTCCAAGGTTTCACCTGTAGCAATACACCCTAATACATCAGGTGAATAAGCAGAAAATCCGGTTTCGCTTTTTTCGAGAACAATCAAATATTTGTTGATCATTTTAATCCTGCTTGTCTAAGAATACTAGCTAATGTACCTTTTCTTACATCATCACCTAACTTTCCTGCAACCGTCACTTTTCCTGTTTTGCTGGGATGTTCATATTGTCGATGACTTCCTACTGTATTAACCAGAAACCAGCCATCTTTTTCTAGTAATTTAATCACATCCCTTACCTTTGTTGCCATAATTTAAAAGACGATAAAAGTTATATCTTCTATGTCACTCTAGTCTCCTTATTCTGATAAAGCTGATAGGGAATGATAACGCGATCGCATTTCTAAATAGACTAATAAAGCGTTAATATCTGCGGGGTTAACTCCCCCAATACGAGACGCTTGGCCAAGAGTTAAGGGACGAATTTTCGTTAATTTCTCCCTAGCTTCCATCGAGAGGGTTTCAATGGTCATATAATCAAGATCTGCGGGTAAATTTCGGTTACTATGACGACTAATTTGTTCAATTTGAATTTGTTGCCGTTTTAAGTAACCAGAATATTTAAGATCAATTTCTGCCCCTTCTTTTTCAACGAGGGTTAATTGGTCATTTCCTAGGCCATAGTCTTCTAAATTACTGTAATGAAATTGGGGACGACGTAACAAGTCTGCTAAGGTAACTGAGCCTTTAATTTTTTGTTGAGTATCCTTAGCAATCATCATTCCGACTTCATCTCGTTCTTTAATTCTGGTTTCGTAGAGACGTTCTTTTTCTGCTATAATATTAGCCTGTTTTTGTTGAAATAGATCCCAGCGACGATCATCAATTAAGCCAATTTTTCGACCCAAAGGAGTCATTCTTTGATCGGCATTATCAGACCGTAAAATGAGACGATATTCAGAGCGAGAAGTTAACATCCGATAGGGTTCTCGTAAATCTTTGGTACATAAATCATCCATTAAGGTACCCAGATAACTTTCTTCTCTGGAAAATATAATCATCTCCTCATCTTTCACATATTTAACCGCATTAATTCCGGCCACAATACCCTGTGCTGCTGCTTCTTCATAACCCGTCGTTCCATTGACTTGGCCAGCACAAAATAACCCGGCAATTTTTTTTGTCATCAGGGTAGGATAACATTGGGTTGCGGGTAAAAAATCGTATTCCACCGCATAGGCAGGACGCAACATCACACAGTTTTCTAACCCAGGAAGGGTTCTTAACATGGCTAATTGAATATTTTCTGGTAAACCCGTTGAAAACCCTTGAATGTACAATTCAGGGATATTTCTCCCCTCCGGTTCAATAAAAATTTGATGACTTTCTTTATCAGAAAACCGAACAATTTTATCCTCAATAGAAGGACAATAACGAGGCCCTTTTGAGTCAATAAACCCGCCATAAATTGGGGATAAATGTAAATTATCTCTGATTAATTGATGAGTTTGAGCAGTAGTATGGGTCAGATAACAATTCATTTGTTCTCGTTCTACCCAAAGATCGGGGTCAAAACTGAACCAACGCACCTCCTCATCAGGGGGTTGGGGTTCCAGGTTAGTATAATCGACTGATCGCCTGTCTACCCGCGCTGGAGTCCCCGTTTTCAGTCGTCCCGTCTCAAACCCCAACTGATTGAGGGTATCGGTTAACCCAACAGCCGCAAATTCTCCGGCCCGGCCAGCTTCCATCGATTTATTACCGATCCAAATCTTTCCCCCTAAAAAGGTTCCAGTGGTCAAAATAATTGCTTTGGCCCCGAAACAAGTTCCAAAGTACGTTTGTATTCCTATGACCTCATCATTGTTCCCCAAAACTAAATCTGTGACCATCCCTTCACGAATGCTCAAATTGTCTTGATTTTCGACAATTTCCTTCATCACTGCCGAATATTCCCGTTTATCTGTCTGGGCCCGTAATGCCCAAACTGCGGGGCCCCGTGAGCTATTGAGAACCCGTTTTTGTAAATAGGTGCGATCGGCCATTTTGCCGATTTCTCCCCCTAATGCGTCCACTTCGTGGGTTAATTGGGACTTTGCGGGGCCACCCACAGCCGGGTTACAGGGTTGCCAAGCAATGCGATCGAGGTTGAGGGTTAACATCAGGGTACGACACCCTAAGCGAGCCGCCGCCAGGGCAGCTTCACATCCCGAATGGCCCGCACCCACAACAATGACATCAAATCTATCTTGGAAGTCAACGGGAGTGGTAATGGTCATGATTCTTGAGTCTGGGGAATACTATTTTATTTTAGCGGATGGATTTGAGCGATCGCTGAATTTTTAATCAGGGTTAGACTGAGTTAAAAGGTTGCCTTTTTCTTCCCACATAGTAAAAGCAAGCAAAAAGTTTTCTAGGACATAAATTAACCAAAGAGATTGTTCAATGGAAGTTGACTCATAATATTCAAAGAGTCGTGCTAATCTTTGTCTTAAGGAAGATTGAAGTTTCGGGGCTAATAATACTAATTTTAACAGTAAACTAGCCATCTGGGTTGCCCCTAAACAATTGGTTAAGTTAATGAAGGTAAGATGATTAGCCTTTTGATTCGGATCGACTCCTAACTCATTTAATAACTGAGTACAAGTCCGTAGAATCAGAAATTCGTTGAGAGGTTGTTCATCGCAATTCGAGAAAAGTAGCGGAATTTTAGCAGTAAGATGCTGTTTTAATGGTCTTTGGCCAGATTGTTCTCCAACGTCTTGTACTAAATAGTTTTCTAACCAAATTTTGAATTCTCTGAACTGGAGAGACTCCCCTTCATTACTGAAAAGAGTAATGGTCTTTTTCTGACATATTTCAGTAAAGTATTCTAAGGCAATTCTGAAGGCTTTACCACTTAATAAAGTTGGATTTTTAACGATTGAAAAGAGTTGACTTGACTGGCCGGATAATTGACGAATTCTTTCTATCTGAAGCTTTTGTTTATGATCAATTACGGATTTAGTCAACCCTTGTTCAAAGGCTTTTTGTTGTTGTAGTTTAAGGCGACTCAGTAAGCGACGATATTCTTTGATATTATCATTATCGAGTAAACAATGTTTATATAAAAATGGATAACGTCCTAGTAAATCCCCTAAATATTCAGGTTTAGGAGCATCCGATGCTAGACGAGGATTAAGAATCCGTGCCAGTCTTTGTAGTTTAATATATTGAGGAGTTTCAGGAAACTTTTTGATGCTTTGTTGCCAAGTTTTCGATAGTTTATAAGAACTTTTTTCTGACAATTGTAAATTTTTAAATAGAGCTAATAAGTTAAAAATAGCTGCCTTGTTTTCTGATTGTATTGACCAATAACTGATAAACAACTGACAGCAACGATTTAAAAAATAGTAACAATCTTTCTGGGTAATTGAAGAGTCGTTCATGGTTTCTAAGACTGTCTGAATGTTGGAATTAGGATACTTTTCATACTCATTCAATAGCCAACCAAAACGTTCTACAATCTTAGCAGATGACTCGGTTTGAACATAATTAAAGAAATGCTCATAAAGGAGAGTAATCTCTTGACAAGTTTGTTGTCCTTTATTTTCTAATACTTTATCAGCTTTATTCATTATTACCATCGCATTCATCATCTAACTTTTCAACTGCCTGTCGTTTTTTACTTGTGTTATTAAGATTCTTTATCCTTGACAAACCTTTGTCTATAATCCCTAATTGATTTGCTTCTCATTCGCTGTAAAAGCTCTTGACGAAATTTCTTTCTCATTTCATAATTAAGACTTCGTGCTGAGCAAGTTTGAGGTAAATTAATCGTGATTTCCACTTTTGTGTCATCAGGAAGTTCATAATATTCGGTGGGAATAAAAGCTCCCTGCCAATAAACAGCTTTGATTTTTTGTAACATAAAAAACTCGAAATATTGAACTCAACTTTCTTTAGTTTTGAACATTTTGCTGAGTTTATCAAGAACAAGAATTACTGACCTTGTGTGATTTCTTTTATAGGCATAACCCATTTATTTATGCTGAACTTAAAACCAAATATTTTGAGTTCTAAACTTAGACAAATCTCTACAAGATTGATAAATTACCTTTATTAATTAATTTAATTTATATATGTAAAAAAAATAATCATTCTTTTTAATCAATCCAGAAACTTTACAAAACTAAATCATTGATCTATTTTGCCGGATTTTGCCAAAATTTGCTCCATAATCAGATTTTGGCGATTTTAACACTTAAGTGCTATTATGATATGATAGGCTTGCTTTATAGGCAAATTTCATAAAACAAGCAAATAACCCAGTGAATTCAAGTTTTGTTAAGTATTCTTGACAAATAATCCCTAACTATTAGGGGGTGAGCGGACAGCCTTATGAAGATTTGTTTACTAGATTATCAAGTTTTATAAAGTGAGCTTGACACGAAAGACATTTTATGTATACAGGTGGAGCAGAAAATGTGAACAAGTAAGGACTAAAGGACAAATAAGGGGAAATTTCGCGTTAATCTAAATAGGTAAGTGACCTCAGCAAAGAGATTAAAGATTAATAATGGCCCATCCCCTATACGTTGCATTTATTTGGCATCAACACCAACCCTTATATAAATCCCGTGAAGCCATTGCCGATCCCAATGGACAATATCGGATGCCTTGGGCGCGGTTACATGGTGTAAAAGACTACTTAGATCTGGTTCTCGTTTTAGAAGAATATCCCCAATTACATCAGACTGTAAATTTAGTCCCGTCCTTAATTTTGCAACTAGAGGATTATAGTCAAGGAAAAGCCATTGATCCTTATATGGCCTTGACCCTAACCCCAGAAGAACAACTTACCCAGACCCAAAAACAAGGCATTATTAAACACTTCTTTGATGCCCACCATCGTACTTTAATTGATCCCCATCCTCGTTATGCCAAACTGTATGAACAAAGACAAGAAAAAGGCATCAGATGGTGTTTAGAAAACTGGACAGATCGAGATTATAGTGACTTATTAGCGTGGCATAATTTAGCGTGGATCGATCCTGTTTTCCGGGAAAAAGATCCCGATATTGCCGCTTGGTTTGAACAAGGAAAAGGCTTTACCCTCGGCGATCGCCAGCGAATCATTGCCAAACATCGGGAGATTATCAGTCAAATCATTCCCCAACATAAAAAGATGCAGGATGCGGGGCAATTAGAGGTAACGACAACCCCCTATACTCATCCTATTTTACCCTTACTCGCGGATACTAATGCTGGACTCGTGGCTATTCCTCAGATGGAATTACCCGAAAAACGGTTTCAGTATCCCCAGGACATCCCTCGTCACCTGCGGAAATCGAGAGAGATGTATTCTGACCGTTTTGGTCGAGAAGCGAGGGGACTTTGGCCCTCAGAACAGTCCGTGAGTCCTGCCATTTTGCCATATATTGCCCAAGCCAAATTTAAGTGGATTTGTTCCGATGAAGCGGTATTAGGATGGAGTTTGAAACACTTTTTCCATCGAGATGAAACCGGAAACGTCTACGAACCCAAATTAATTTATCGTCCCTATCGCCTAGAAACCCTCTATGGTGATATTTCGATTGTATTTAGGGATCACCGTTTATCGGACTTAATTGGGTTTACCTATGGAGGAATGGATGTCCATCATGCCGTTTCTGATTTAGCGGGTCATTTAGAAGCTATTTCCCGTTCTTTAATTGAACAACAGAAAGGAGAAGAAACCAGTCTACAAGAACCTTGGTTAGTTACCATTGCCTTAGATGGAGAGAATTGTTGGGAATACTATCAAGATGATGGTTTACCCTTCTTAAGAGAGTTATATAAACGATTAAGTCAAGATCAAGACATCAAACTGGTAACAGTTTCCGAATTTTTAGACAGATTTCCTCCCACAGAAACGATTCCTGCGGAGAAGTTACATAGTGGATCATGGGTAGATGGAAGCTTTAGCACTTGGATCGGTGATCCTGTTAAAAATAAAGCTTGGGACTTGCTTACCGAAACCCGTAAGATGATGGCCAAACATCCTGAAGCAACAGAAGAAACGAACCCCAATGCTTGGGAAGCGTTATATGCAGCAGAAGGTTCGGACTGGTTTTGGTGGTTTGGGGAAGGTCATTCTTCTAATGATGATGCCCTGTTTGATGAATTATTTCGGGAACATTTACGGGGAGTTTATCATAGTCTCAATGAACCCGTTCCCCCCTCATTTTATCAACCCTTAGAGGATCATAGACGCAAAGGAGATCGTCGTCCTCAAGGGTTTATTCAACCGATTATTGATGGTTATGGGGATGAACAGGACTGGGAAAAAGCAGGACGAATTGAAATTGGTGGGGCCATGGGAACTATGCACAAAGCAAGTACGGTGCAACGGTTATTTTATGGGTTAGATCACCTCAATTTTTATCTGCGGTTTGATTTGAAAACTGGGGTTAAACCAGGGAAAGATTTACCCAATGAGTTACATTTGCTTTGGTACTATGCGGATTCTCCTGTTTATAATAGTCCTGCCCCTATTGCTGATTTGCCTGATCAAGCTCCTTTAAATTATCATTTTCATCATCATGTGGGCATTAATTTAATTACCCAGTCAGTGTGGTTACAACAAGCTTGGCATAATCATGAATGGCATCCTAAAAATAGTCGGGTAGAGGTTGCCTTTAATCAATGTTTAGAATTAGCTGTTCCTTGGGCAGACTTACATCGGGAACCGGACGCTTGGTTACATTTAATTGCTGTGTTTGCAGATCATGGTAAGTTTCGTAGCTATTTACCAGAAAATAATTTAGTGTCCTTACAAATTCCTTAAGTGATCTTTTATTTTGGTAGGATGGGTTGAGAATCTATCCTATTTTTTTATTTTCGAGAAGTGTTATTTTCATGATTGATAATTGTATACCGGTTAAAACCTGATTCTATAAAATAAAGACTGTCTACACAGCCCAAATATCAACCTGCAAAGGCAGGTTTTGTTTGTCTAGTTTGAACCTTTAGGGTTCAAATCTACTTTTAAATTATTTGGCAAATTTGATAGACCAAGATCACATAACTTCCTGCACTTCTAAACGTCTACGGTTTGGGTAATATCTCATCCATTGGAAAGAGACAATATTGAGTAATAATCCAATGCAGAAAAGAATGGCCATTAAGGTAATTTGAAACCAAGCAATAGGAGTCACAAATAAATCAGCCGTAATATGACTAAAATTTAGGACAGAGTAAATTAATGTTAACCAAAAATGCCCAACACGGAACGGTTTAGACTGGGTAAAAACTGCCCCAATCATGGCAAACATAGGTAAAAGGAAAAAGCCTAACATTAGCCATAAAACCCAACTAATATCACTGGTATCATGAGAATGGGCAATGTCTTGTCCATGAAACAGAGGCATTAAACCTAGTTGAGTGTGGAATAAAGTTCCTAAGAGAAAAGTTGCCCAAAGAGTATTGATTTTGGTTTGATAATTTGTTATTGTATTCATAATGGTTGCCCTCCTCATCCCATTCTAAAAGAGGATTTTGAGAATGGGATTGCTTTCAAATCGGTAAAATTCTGTAAGTCAGCCAAGAACAAGGTTGACAGATTGTTAAACTTTATAAATATCAACAGATTGAGTAAAAAAGTCCACTTTTCTACTAGGGAAAAGTGGACTAGCTAACCTTAATATTGAGGCACATTGGGATCAATTTCTTGACTCCAAGCGGTAATACCTCCTTTGACATTAGTTCCTTCAATGCCAGCAGTTTTAAGAATGCCTAAAGCTTTGGCCGATCGCCCTCCCATCTTACAATGGGCAATGACACGATGTTCCTTGGCTAATTCTCGCACTTTTTCAATGCCAGACCCATCTTCAATGTCTGGTAAGGGAACTAACACAGAACCAGGAATGCGGGCAATTTCGTACTCATTGACATTGCGAACATCAATTAGTACAAAAGCATCGGCTCCATGATCCATTAATTCCTTCAAGTCCTTAACGGTAATTTCGGGAATAGCAGACTTTTCCTGTGCTTCTGCTGCTTGTGCTTGGGGAATGCCGCAAAATTGCTCATAATCAATCAATTTATCAATTACTGGCCGTTCAGGGTTGGGCCGTAACTTCAATTCCCGAAACACCATATCCCAGGCATTATAGAGCAATAAACGCCCGCTAAGGGTATTTTTTGCCCCCAGAATGATTTTAATGGTTTCCGTGGCTTGAATGGTGCCAATGATACCAGGAAGCACCCCTAAGACACCTCCTTCTGCACAGGAGGGAACCATTCCGGGTGGTGGGGGTTCGGGATATAAGTCACGGTAGTTGGGGCCACCTTGATAGTTAAAGACGGTTGCTTGGCCTTCAAATCGGAAAATTGACCCGTAAACGTTGGGTTTATTCAACAACACACAAGCATCATTGGTAAGATACCGGGTGGGGAAATTATCTGTCCCGTCAATGATCACGTCATAGGGTTTCATGATCTCTAGGGCATTTTCGGAAGAAATACGAGTTTCGTACAAATCTACTTGACAGTAGGGATTTATCTCTAAAATTCGGTCTTTAGCTGACTCAATCTTCGGTTTTCCTACCCAGGAAGTCCCATGAATGATCTGACGCTGTAAATTGGAACTATCAACAATGTCAAAGTCCACAATGCCAATGCGTCCAATTCCGGCGGCGGTTAGGTACAGTAGAAGGGGTGAGCCGAGGCCTCCGGTACCAATACAGAGAACACTGGCCGCTTTTAGGCGTTTTTGACCGTCTAGCCCCACTTCTGGCAAAATAATGTGACGAGAGTATCTTTGGAATTCCTCTCTATTGAGTTCGATGGTTTCCAAATTAGGATTTAGCATAGGTGTTGTTTTACCTAAGTAAACGCACGATTTTTGAGGGGCGTGGACTATTTATTGTAGCAGATTTATTTGACTGTTTATTTACCCTGATTCTGTTAATTTTAATTAACCTTTGCTTAATTATGTCTTTCGATTTCCTATGATAGAGCGATTTTGAAGGTTACGATTCACTCAAAACTTAATACTATTTAAAGATTAAAAATGTCATCTTCTCAAAGCTTTGAATGCCAAGCAAAACTAAAATTTTCAACAAAGTTAGCTTATGGTATCGGAGAGTTAAGTGGTTCTCTACCCAGTAATATTTTAGTTTTCTTTTTTCTCTTTTTTTTGACGGATGTTGTCGGATTAAATCCCAGTTTAGCAGGACTTATTGTCATGGTGGGAAAAATTTGGGATGCTATTAATGATCCGTTAATTGGTTGGTTAAGCGATCATACTCGTTCTCGTTTTGGTAGACGCTATCCTTGGATGATTTTGGGTGCAGTTCCTTTGGGGTTAAGTTGTTTTTTGTTGTGGACAGTTCCCCCAACTAATAATCAAACATTGCTCATGGTTTATTATACCATCATTGCTTTAATTTTTTATGCTGCATTTACAGCAGTTCTCCTTCCTTATAGTGCCTTATCTGCTGAACTCACTCAAGATTATGATGAACGGACTAATTTAATTAGTTTTCGCTCTGCTTTTAGTATTGGGGGGAGTATTTTTTCTTTGATTTTAGCTGAACTAATTTTTTTCTGGGTTGATAATAAACAACAACAATATTTAATTTTAGGATTATTAGCAGGAATTATTGCCGTAATTGCTATTTATATAAGTGTTTGGGGAACTTACAAAAGGTATCATTATGTACAAAGAGAACCAGGTAATCACCCTCAATCATCACCCTTATCTCTTTGGCAAAAATTACGAGTAATCTTGACAAATTTTCCTTTTTTATGTGTGATGGCAATTTATCTTTGTTCTTGGTTAAGTGTTCAAACAATTGCGGCAATTTTGCCCTATTTTGTGATTAATTGTATGCAGTTAACAGAGGAACATTTTACCCGCATGGCAATTACGGTTCAAGGAACAGCATTAATGATGATGATTGTGTGGAATTTTCTCAGCCATCGTCTAGGAAAAAAAGCGATTTATTTAATGGGTATTCCCTTCACAATTATAGCAGTAATTGGCTTATTTTTATTACAACCAGGGCAAGTAATCTTAATGTATGTCATTGCTATTATGGCCGGAATTGGCATTGCAACAGCTTATATTGTTCCTTGGTCAATGTTACCTGATGTTGTCGATTTAGATCAATTAAAAACAGGGGAAAGACGAGAAGGAATCTTTTTTGCCTTAGTGGTACAATTACAAAAAATTGGCATCGCTTTAGCCTTATTTATGGTTGGCAAACTATTAGATAATGCTGGTTATATTCCTGGAAGTACCGGACAACAACCAGATACAGCGTTATGGGCCATTCGGATGATTATTGGCCCCTTACCCACCTTGTTATTAATAATTAGTTTAGTTTTAGCTTACTTTTATCCTATTACCCGACAGGTTCACCAAGATATTTTATTACAGCTTTATCACAAAAAATAAATCCCCCATCACTGAGGGAAGTAAACTTAAATATTGTTTTATTGATGTTTTTATTGCTTCTTTAAAGAAGACTTAGCAACTGCAACTAAACCCAAACTAACTAATGCTAATGTCACAGAAGGTTCAGGTATAGGGGGTTTTTCTGTTAACGTCCAACGACTCGATTCAAAGGGTTCAAAGTTAGGTCCAAAAGCGGTAGTTGCACTAAATAAGTCACCACCTTCAAATCCTAAATTACCAATAAAAATTCCACTGTTACAAGTCGTATTAGTACAAGCTCCTAAGTTCATTATTGAACCATTTAAAGAAACAATTCCGAGAGAACCTAAAGAACCAGAACTACTACGAACAATAGGAGTCTCAGGGAGAGAACTTCCATTTAATTGACTCATTATAAAAGAAGTGACATTAATAGTATTTTCATCTAATTGAAGATCACCATCAAGCATTCCTGTATACATACTCCCTCCTGCTGTGGTGTAAGACAAATTAAAGGAAGCCGCAGATGCTGCTGTATTACCCATCAATAAAGTCAAGGTTGTTCCAGTAAAGAACCCTAAAAATGTTGTGATCTTTTTCATCAATTTATCCAGTTAAAGAACAATCACTGACATTGTATAGAGTCTATGGGAATTAGGCAACATATTTAATGATTTCTGATTGAAACTGCTGATGCTCATTGACTGTCCAGCTTTTTAGTTCAGTGGCTTTTCCTAAAACAACAGAAACAATCAAATAAGAATATTCTGGCCAAGCAATAACGCGATCAAACTCAGAAGGAATTGCCAGATAATCAGGATGAGAATGATAAATTCCTATGAGATTAATTTGGCGATCGCGGACTTCTTTTTGTACTTGTAAAAGAATCTCTGGCGCAATACTAAAACGGTTGTTCTTACTTAACGGTTGTCCAGTAGAACTTGGGAGATGAGGTAAACTTTCATCGGTTTGAGAACTCCAATTATTCTCAGTTTCTCGCACTTCTAACACAAATTTGTGCTGATTTTCAAGGGTTCCCAAAAGTAACCCACAACACTCTTGGGGATAGGTAGTTTGAGCATGGAGACGAATTTGCTGCAATTGAGTTGCCGTGAGATAAATCATGGTTGATGATATCTTGCGATAAGATAGTCAAGTCATCAATACAGGTGTCATCACCTGTAATTTGCTGGGGAGGCAAGGAGAAGCCATGGACAATAATGACTGGCTCAAACAGTTATTGCTAGTGGGAATTGGAACAACGTCACTGGTAGCAGAAAGATTAAAAGAAGTCAGCGAACAATGGGTCAAAGAAGGTAAAATTAATCCTGATCAAGCTCAAGACTTTGTGGATGATCTCATGACACAGATCAAAACGGGACAAGGTAACTTTGAGAGTAACATGGAACGTCAACTCCGCAATATGTTACAAGATTTAGGCGTACCTCGTCAGTCAGAAATGGATGAATTAAGGGGACGTATTGACCGTTTAGAACGTCAAGTGAGAGATTTAGAGAATAAGTTATGGCGTTAAAGACAACCAACCAGGGAAACAGAAAATCTATGCGAGAAATTTTGATTAGTTTTGGCATTATTGCTACCTGTAGTTTACTATTGCTACTGAGTTCTGTGTTTAGTAGCCCGAAACAACCAACGGCGATCGCAGCCACCCTAAAAGGTGAACTTACGGAAAATACCAGCCAAATTACCCCAGAAACCCTTTTATCCCTAAATATTACGAATAAGGAACTAACCAAAATGGACTTAGAAAACGCAGTAGAAACTCCCTCTGGACTCAAATATGTTGAAGTCAAAGAAGGAGACGGAGCCAGTCCCACAAAAGGGCAAACGGTAACAGTTCACTATACCGGAACCCTAGAAAATGGCAAGAAATTTGATAGTTCCCGTGATCGGGGTCAGCCTTTTTCCTTTAAAATTGGCGTAGGACAAGTCATCAAAGGTTGGGATGAAGGGGTTGCTTCCATGAAAGTTGGAGGACAACGAACTTTAATTATTCCTGCTGACTTGGGTTATGGTGCGCGGGGGGCCGGTGGTGTCATTCCTGCTAATGCCACCCTGATTTTTGATGTGGAATTATTAGGGGTTAAATAATAAAAGGCAAAAGGGATTTTATTTAAGCATAACCCTATCTGTAAGGGGAATTCATGAATTCCCCCTAGAAAAGACAGATATTGCCTCCACTCTTCATCATAAATCTTTACAATAGAGAGAAGATGTAAAGTAATTAATCAAACGATTTATGCAGTTGACATGGCTTGATAACAATTCCTGGTTAATAGAAATCGCTGGAAAACGTATTCTTCTTGATCCTTGGTTAGTAGGATCTTTAGTATTTGGTAATTTAGAATGGTTGTTTAAAGGGGTTAAATCAAAAACCTATAATTTTGAGCAACCCATTGACTTAATTCTCTTGTCCCAAGGATTAGATGATCATGCTCACATTCCTACCCTAAAAGAATTAGATCATAATATTCCTGTGGTAGCTTCTCCCAATGGGGCAAAAGTCGCTCAAGAATTAGGTTACACCCAAGTTACATCCTTAGCTCATGGGGAAAGCTACAGCTTAGATAAGCAGGTAAAAATTAAGGCGTTTCCAGGTTCTCCCATTGGCCCCCAATTAGTGGAAAATGCTTATGTCATCATTGATTTAATGACACAACATAAACTTTACTATGAACCCCACGGTTATCATAGCTCCAGCTTAACGGAAGAAGCCCCCATTGATGTGATTTTAACCCCTGTGGTGGGAATTAGCATTTTGCATCTTCTTCCCGTCTTACAAGGGCAAAATACCACCCTTAAATTGTGTCAAACCTTGAAACCTCAAGTTATTCTTCCTACTGCAGAGGCAAAAGAGACAGAATATCAAGGAATACTTGCTAGTATTTTGCGACAAGAGGGAACGATAGAGGGGTTCCGTCAACAATTAAACGATCATCATCTTTGTACGGAAGTAATGACCCCTAAACCTGGGGAAACAGTAGAATTAGTCTTGAAATCAAGGGAACAAACAACAGTCACAAAGTGAAATACCCTAACTAAACTCCCTATGTGGGCCGTCAATTGCTAATAGAATTGATTTGAAGTAACATTAAATAACCCATATTTTCTGAAAATTTAGTGAACTGGTATCTAGTGTCTGTCCGTCCCAACAAGCGAGATTTATTCTTAAAGCATTTAGATTTTGCCATTGATAAAAATCAGCTAAGAGAATTATTTCTTGATAGCATCTCCCCTTCAGATCCCATGTATAAAGATATGGTACTAATCCAAATCAGTAATCTGAAATTGGCCCAAACTCAATTAAGAGGAATTGAGCATTTTCAACGGATAGAACCGAGGCCTTTAAGCGAGAAGCAAATCGGGCAATTTTTGGGGAAATAATGGCAATCATCTTATACCATTTTCATCAACTTGAACTACAGATGTGGATGTTGTAGGGGTCAACGGCCGTTAACCCCTAAGAAAATGTTTAGCTAGAATAGAAAATTGGTATTAAGTGAATTATTTGATCAAGTTCGTTAATCACAACTTAGCGACGAGCAGCACAAGCATTCAACGCTTGTAAAACCTGATCAGGATGTTTTTCCATCATAAAGGCTTCCATTTCATAGGGTAAATCTTGGGGATCATAAAGATTCAAACTTTCCCAATCAGCCGAACCTAAACTGACTAAAATGGAACGATAGGTAGATGAATCTGTCTTCATAATCGGGATAACATTACCATTATTAAATCCGGCGGCACAGTCTTGAACTACGTGCCAGCTTTCATGGGCTAAGGTTTCGATATAAAGGGTAAAATCTTCTCGATTATTTTGACAAATAGTCATCCGGTTAGGTTCGGGTTGATAATGACCTAATAAACCTGGTTCACAACTTTCGTAACTAATAGAAACCCCAGCTTTTTGTAAGGCAGTTAAAAATTTACCTTCATAAAAATTATAGCGACTGGAACCATCTCCCGATAAATCGACGCACTGTCCATTATTGGTAATTAAATAATTGCCATAATCACAAGTTTTGATATTATAAGGGCTGTTACGGGACAATTCTTCTGCCATTACGGGGGCAGCCAAAATGAAGCTGCTAGAAACCAAAGAAGCACAAAAAGCAATGGTTGTTCTCATGGGTCATAGACTCTCACAATAGGGCTTATGGCAGTAGTCAGTAGTCAGTGGGGGCTTAATATTATTCATTGGTGTCAACTTAAGGTGAAACTCAATGGGTGCAAGCCTTTCCCCGCATCCCACCCCCACCCTTCTGGGGTGGGGTTAACGGTACAAAACCTACCTACGCAGGCTAATGTTACTGAAAGTCCGCGAAGGCCGACTTTGTTTGTATAGCCACAGGCTTGAGCCTGTTGGCATTTGGGAATGTACTGCTATATTGTTGAGTGTTCCCCAATCTCTCTGAAAAATCTCAGTTGAGGAGATGATTTTGATCACAGTTGAAATGTGACTCCTATCACAGAAAACTGTCTCAACTTAGTTAGATTGCCGAGGGCTGTTAATTTTCTTGATCATCTTGGGAATATTAAACAAGAAGCTTTCATACTCATTAGTTTATTAGCTGTTATGGTCATTCAACGAATCCTCAGCACTCTCGTTGTGGTTACAAGCATCACGTTAACGGCGCAGGTTCCCCACACCCAAGCCCAACAAGCTTGCTTTTTACAAGGGGCCAACGGGCAAAATATTGATTTAGGTCATCTCTGTGGGGGAGGTTCGTCTAATCCACCCAAGTCTAACATCTCACCCAACCAAACTGTTTTTACCGTTCCCATTAAACGCCGAGATTCAGGTATTCCGGTGGTTGATGTGACGTTTAATGGTAAACATACCTTTGAGATGCTCTTTGATACAGGAGCCAGTGGCATTACCATTAGTACCGATATGGCATCAATAATTGGCTTAAAACCCGAACGAGGCTCTTTCTCTCAGACAGCCGGGGGTGTAGTTCCCATTGGTATTAGTAAGGTGGCTTCTGTGAAGGCGGGGGAACTGGTATCATCCAGTGTAGAAATTGCCATTAATCCAGCCCTTCCCATTGGATTGTTGGGACAATCATTTTATGGCCACTATGATGTGATGATTAAGGAAAATACTATCGAGTTACGGGCAAGATAAGGGCAAAGGAACAAGTAAGAAGGTAAGTTCATCTGTTACTATGCTGGTGTTGAAGTTACCAATGTTTGAAGCCATGTTTGCTAAAGCAACCTTACCCTGGATAGCAACACTTTTACTGAGTAGTTCTATTTCACCTGCCCTCGCCTACCCTAACCCCTCTTTAATGCTCGCTCAACGGGTTAATAATCAACAACTTGATGATTTGCTACGGGCCGGAAGGGAAGCGGTGGATGCGGGAGATTATCGACAAGCGATCGCTATTTATGAAAAAGCATCTACCCTCGATGGGGACAATGCGAAAATCTTTTCTGGATTAGCTTATTTACACGCACAACAAGGTAATTATCAAGGGGCAGTTAAATATTATCAACAAGCTCTCAAATTGGATTCCAGTAATGCTGATTTTTACTATGCGTTAGGATATAGCTTGGCCAATATTGGGGATAATAGGAACGCTGCTTCAGCTTATTATTATGCTATTCAACTTGATCCAAAATCTCTGCAATATTATATCGGTTTAGGGGTGGTTTTACTGCGTCAAGGAGACTATGATGGGGCAGCAGAAGCCTATAAACGAGTAATTGCGCTTAATCCCAATAATCCTGAAGCTTTTGCTATTATGGGGTCTTCTTTACTGCAACAAAAACAGGTTGATCAGGCGATTCAATATTTAAGTAACGCGGTGGATCGGTTTCCGAGCAATAGTGAATTAAGATTACAATTAGCCAGTGCTTTTTTACAACAAGGACAATTAGATTTAGGATTACAGCAGTTAGAATCGGCTGAAAGAATTGATCCAAGTAATTATAAAGTTCAATTGAAAATTGCTCGTATTCTTGAAGTTCAAAATAATTTAGATGAAGCCTTAAAAATTTATCGAAGAATTTCCTATGTTAAGCGCAAATCTCCTGAAGCTCATGCAGGAGTAGGAAGAATTCAATTGGCCCAAAAAGATTATTTAGGTGCCATTGTCACTTATAAAGATTTAATTGAAATTATTCCCCAAAATCCTGAACCTTATTATTATTTAGGGGTTGCTTTTAAAGAAAGAGGCAGAAAAAAAGAAGCGAGAAAAGCCTTAGATCAAGCTCGTAAACTTTATCAACAATATGATAATAAGGAGGGAATTGCTAAAGTCGATGAGTTGTTGAAGAAATTGTAAAAATGTATTTTGGACAACAAAAATAGGTTGATTTCCTGATCATTACACTAAGTTAAAAAGAGATTTTTTTAAGGAGCGATTATTATGGTAAGAACTTTGTCAACTATGTTACCCCTTGGCACAAAAGCCCCTAATTTTGCTTTAGTTGATGCCCTATCAGAAAAGACTATATCTTTAGATACTTTTGGGGACAAAAAAGCCCTGTTAGTGATGTTTATTTGTGTTCATTGTCCCTTTGTTAAGCACATTCAAGAAGAATTAGCAAAACTCGGAAAAGATTATCTTAAAAAAGGTCTAGGGATTGTCGCTATTAGTTCTAATGATATTGTAAAACACCCTGATGATGCTCCCGAAAAAATGAAGCTAATGGCAGAAAAATTAGGTTTTAACTTTCCATTTTGTTATGATGAAAGTCAAGAAATTGCTAAAGCTTATACTGCCGCTTGTACTCCCGATTTTTTCCTATTTGATCAGAAGAAAACCCTGGTTTATCGTGGACAATTGGATGATAGTCGGCCCGGAAATGATCTCCCTGTGACGGGTAAAGATTTACGGGCAGCGATTGAAGGGGTTTTAGGGGATAAATCTCTTGATTCTGAGCAAAAACCCAGTATTGGCTGTAATATCAAATGGAAACCAGGCAATGAACCCCCTTATTTTGGTTAAGTATAAGAATAATTTATGTTGTAGGGGTAATTCATGAATTACCCCTACAGGGATTGTTTTAGGAGATAAATAGGGTGAAAGGCGTTATTGAATTAGATACGGTAGATTTAGGATGGTCATTAGGCATTATGGCGATGGCTATTGTTCTATCAAATTGGCAAAAATTAGGCTTAGAAGGACAATTATTGTTAGCGACGGGGCGATCGGTGCTACAACTATTAGTGGTAGGTTATGTGATCGCGGCCATCTTTGAATTAAATCATCCTCTCCCTGTTTTAGCAATTTTAGGGGTAATGTTAACTATTGCGGCCAAAGTCAGCCGAAATCGCATTCCTCATAAGGGTAGAGGCTTATTTGCGTTGATTTGGGGGTCTTTATTTGTTAGTAGTGGTTTAACCCTCAGTTATGCCCTAATTTTGATTATTCAGCCGGAAACTTGGTATTCTCCCCAATATTTAATTCCTTTGACTGGTATGGTTTTGGGAAATGCCATGAATAGTGGATCATTGTCGGGGGAACGTTTGGTTAATTCTATTAATCATAATCAACGGGAGGTAGAAACCTATTTATGTTTCGGGGCGACTCCGCAACAGGCGATCGCTGCTTATCGAAAAGATGCCATTCGGGTGAGTTTAATTCCTACTTTAAATCAAATGATGGTGGTGGGAATTGTCAGTTTACCGGGAATGTTTACGGGACAGGTTTTGGGGGGAAGTGATCCTTTAAATGCGGCTTCTTATCAAATTTTGATCCTTTTTATGATTATGTTAACAAATATCCTGACGGCTATTTTAGTTACAGAAGGAGTTTATCGTCAATGCTTTAATGAACAAGCACAGCTAACTATTTAAAAGGGAACTTTCAACAGCCAATAATTAATTATTAGTTATTTTCAATGATGATGAATATATTCGTTTCAATAGCAATTTTATCTTTGATTATTTGGCTATATTTATTACTCTTTAGGGGAGAATTTTGGTTCAGTAATCAACGAATTAATCCTAATTTAAAGCCATTAAATCATTATCCTTCTGTTTGTGCTGTGATTCCTGCTCGTAATGAAGCGGATGTCTTACCCATTAGTTTAAAATCTTTATTAGTTCAAGATTATCCTGGCAACTTTTCCATTATCTTAGTAGACGATCAAAGCAGTGATGGAACGGGAAATATTGCCCAAGAAGTCGCTCAAAACTGTCAACAATCAGCGCGATTAACGGTTATTTCAGGACAACCTTTAGCCCCAGGTTGGTCAGGAAAATTATGGGCCATGGAACAGGGAATTTGTCAAGCCAGACAACAAGAAAATAAGCCAGATTATTTCCTTTTAACAGATGCTGATATTGAGCATCATTCTAGCAATTTACGGGAATTAATTACCAAAGCAGAAGAAGAAAATTTGGCTTTAACTTCTTTGATGGTTTGGTTACGGTGTCAGAGTTTTTGGGAACGATTTTTAATTCCTGCTTTTGTCTTTTTCTTTGAGAAACTTTATCCCTTTTCTTGGGTTAATAATCCTCGTCATAAAATGGCAGCAGCAGCAGGGGGATGTATTTTAATTCGTCGGGATATTTTAGAAGAAATTGGTGGTATAGAAGTCGTTCGGAAAGCGTTAATTGATGATTGCTCTTTAGCGGCTGCAGTTAAAGCTAAATTACAAGAAAATACCAAAAATCCCAGCCAAGGAATTTGGTTAGGATTAAGTGAAAAAACCCGAAGTTTACGACCTTATGATAGCTTAGATTCTATTTGGAATATGGTAGCCAGAACTGCCTATACTCAGTTATATTATTCCCCTTTCTTATTGTTAGGAACGTTGTTAGGAATGATTTTAGTATATTTAGTTGCGCCACTTAGTTTAATGTTGGGGTTACTAATGGGAAATCAATTAATCGCAATTATGGGGGGAATTACTTGGTTAATGATGGCAATTTCTTATATGCCTACCTTAAAATTATATCGCTGTTCTCCACTGTGGGGATTTAGTTTACCTATTATTGGTCTTTTATATAGTTTAATGACTTTAGATTCTGCTTGGCGACATTGGCGCGGTAAAGGAGGCGGTTGGAAAGGAAGGGTTTATTCTATTAATAATTAATCCATAATTGTAGAGACGTTTCAGGAAACGTCTCTACCGGGGCTATTTCATTCTTTTGAAATGCTCGCAGGCTGAAGCCTGGAGCTATAGAAACGAGGCCTGTCTACGCAGGCTCAAATATTAATAATTCGTCTGATAGCCCGCGCAGGGGGGCTTTGTTCCTGTAGCCCAACCCTTTAGGGTTAGGGCGTTTTATACAGATGCGGACGATGTAGGGGTCAACGGCGGTCATTGGTGTCAACTTAACGGTATAGCCTCCCAAATTTGTTGAGTGAGAGCGACTTTTTCTCGGTGTCGCTTTCGCTCAGCTTTAACCAAACCAAATAGTTTAGCTCGTTCAACCAAATAGCTGACTA